>JAZLEE010000047.1:0-7669 GCA_045615085.1 Candidatus Aphodosoma sp.
AACACGTATGCTTCACTTCATTGGTAAAGACAATATCGTGTTCCACTGTATCGTGTTCCCAGCGATGTTGAAGGCCGATGGTTCGTACATCTTGCCAGACAATGTGCCAGCAAACGAGTTCCTCAACCTCGAAGGCGATAAAATTTCTACATCACGTAACTGGGCTGTTTGGTTGCACGAATACTTGGTGGAATTTCCAGGCAAACAAGATGTATTGCGCTATGTATTGACAGCCAATGCGCCTGAGACAAAAGACAATGACTTCACATGGAAAGATTTCCAAACAAGAAACAATAGCGAGTTGGTGGCTATCTTTGGTAACTTTATCAACCGAGCTTTGGTGTTGACACACAAATACTTCGAAGGCGTAGTGCCTGCAATTGGCGAATTGACTGACTACGACCGCGAAACATTGAAAGAGTTTGCCGATGTGAAAGCAAACGTAGAGTCGTACCTCGACAACTTCCGTTTCCGCGATGCACAAAAAGAGGCGATGAACTTAGCGCGCATCGGTAACAAATATCTTGCTGATACAGAGCCTTGGAAATTGGCTAAAACAGATATGGCACGCACAGCCACTATCTTGCATATCGGTTTGCAAATTGCGGCCAACTTGGCAATTGCATTCGAGCCATTCTTGCCATTCTCGGCTAAGAAATTGCGCGATATGTTGGGCATGGAGTCGTTTGCATGGAACGACCTTGGCAGCATCGAACTCTTGAAAGTGGGTGCTCGTCTTGGCGAAACACAACTTTTGTTCGATAAAATCGAAGATTCGGTAGTAGAAGCACAAGTTCAAAAACTACTTGACACAAAAAAAGCCAACGAACTCGCAGCATATAAACCAGCAGATGTGAAACCAAACGTAGCATTCGACGAATGGGAAAAGACAGACATCCGCGTGGCTACAGTGTTGGAATGCACAAAAGTGCCAAAAGCCGATAAATTATTGCAATTCAAATTGGATGATGGCATGGGTGGTCGCACAATCGTGTCGGGCATAGCACAAAGCTATCCAAACCCAGAAGAGTTGGTAGGCACACAAGTGTTGTTTATTGCCAACTTCGAGCCACGCAAATTGAAAGGTATCATGTCGGAAGGTATGATTCTTAGCGCCGTAGATGCCGATGGCAAATTGGTATTGTGCCGTCCAAGTCGCGAGGTACGTCCAGGTTGCTCGGTGGGATAGTATTTTTAGTGAGGAGTTAGGAATGATATAAAAATGTTTAACTTTAAAAAATAAATTATTATGGCTTTAACTAAATCTAAAAACAAAAAAATTGCTGGCGTATGTGCTGGTCTTGCAGAACATTTTGGTTTTGATGTATCAATGGTACGTATTGCGTATCTTGTTGCAGCAATTTTGACAGGTTCGGCTTTGGCTTGGATCTATCTTATCTTAATGTTTGTATTGCCAGATGCAAAATAAACGTCTTTTATCTCTCGACATACTAAGGGGTATCACCATTGCCGGAATGATAATGGTGAATAACCCCGGGTCGTGGGGTTCGATTTATGCTCCGCTGAAACATGCTGCGTGGAATGGTTTGACGCCAACAGACTTGGTGTTTCCGTTCTTCATGTTCATCATGGGGGTGAGCATGTACATTAGTTATAGCAAATTTAATTTTAAATTTTCGGCATCAACGTTCACAAAATTATTACGTCGTTCGGTGGTGTTATTTGCTATAGGATTGTTTCTCAATTGGTTTGGATTGACGTGCCGTGGTATGTCGGCATTGCGCGATGCGGATATGAATTGGTTTCTCCGCTTTTGGGATGCTGGATTTATGCATCTTGAAAAGTGGCGCATAATGGGCGTATTGCAACGATTGGCATTGGTGAGTTTTGGTGGTTCGCTTGTATTGTTGATATTCAATCAGAAGTTGATACCTTGGTTGATAGGTTTGATTTTGGTAGGATATTCGGCACTGATGATAACTACAAATAGCCTTGAACTTTCGGTAGATAATTTGGCGGCACGAGTAGATTTAGCCATCTTGGGCGATAGTCATATGTATCATATTTCGGGTATAGCACTCGATCCAGAAGGGTGGGTGTCGACAATACCATGTATAGCGCATGTGTTGATAGGAGTGATGGCTGGTGCATTGATTATGAGCGTGAAAGATAATCATCAGAAGATAGAACGATTGGGTTTGTTGGGGGCGGTAATATTGATGGTTGGATTCCTTTGGGACTATGCGATGCCTATCAATAAAACATTGTGGACATCGTCGTACGTATTGGTAACTTGCGGATTAGCATCACTTTTGTTGGCTGTTTTGATATGGTTGATAGATGTGAAAGGCTATAAGGCATGGACAATGTTTTTCGAGACATTCGGTGTCAATCCGATGGCAATATTCGTGTTTGCTGGATTGTTTGCAAATCTTATTTCGAACATAGGATTTACTACATCGGCAGGCAAATGGATGAGCCTTAAGGGTTATCTCTATGCCGAGGTGTTATCGCCTCAGTTTGGACCGACATTAGGTTCGCTTGTGTTTGCTTTGATGTTCATCGGTTTTTGCTGGTTGGTGGCGTTACCACTATATAAGAAGAAGATTTATATAAAAATTTGATTTGTTTTTATAGATAAAATAGGCACAAAAAATCGTATTTTGTGCCTACTTTTTTATATTGCGAGTTTTATTTATCTATAAATCAATAATATACAACTTTTTTATAAAAAAGGCCTAAAATATTTTGTCATTTCGAAAAAATGTCGTAACTTTGCACTCGCAATTGAGAGGAAATCTCGAATGCTGAATTTTTTGAAAAGATTGCGGAAATAGCTCAGTTGGTAGAGCACAACCTTGCCAAGGTTGGGGTCGCGGGTTCGAGTCCCGTTTTCCGCTCACATATTAAAATCGGGTGATTCCCGATTTTTGTGTATAAAGGATAAATATTTATAATGTTTACCGCCCGGATGGTGGAATGGTAGACACGAAGGACTTAAAATCCTTTGGCCATTACGGCTGTGCGGGTTCAAGTCCCGCTCCGGGTACCGAAAATAGTGCTGATAATCGTAAGATTGTTGGCACTATTTTTTTTGAAAAAAATTATCTTATTAGATTTGGTAGATATAAAAATTTTTTATTACTTTGCAAGTTGAATTATAGTGCAATAGAATAAAGTAAAAATAACAATAAAATCTATATCTACTATGTTAAAAACAAAATCATTTTTCCTTTTAGTCTTATTAGCTATATTGTCATTGACGGCTAATCTAAGAGCACAGTTAAACGAGTCGTTTAACTACATAACTTATGGGGTGCCTAATGGTTGGGATAATTCTGACTATGATAATGTTAACCTTAGTGCTTGGTCTTATAATGCAACTGGTTTTGATGGAAGTGGAGTTGCTTGTAAGGCCATTGATGTTCCTAAAAAATCATATGCAGTGTTGAAAACACCAATGTTGAATAGTCTCCCTGCGGGTTGTCAACTCACTTTCATGTATAACGCACCTGCCAATTTGGGCGAAATGTCGGTTTATCTCACATATGGTGCAAAACGTATAGATTTAGGACGTTTGCGTTCAAGAGAGTGGACCGAATTTTCGTGCGATTTGTCGGCCTATGCTGGCTATTCGGTGCAAATCTGTTTCAGATTGGATTGTGGAGGCAAAGGTTCTAATGGCCAAGAGTGGTATTATCTCGACAATGTGAAAGTTGCGCCAAAACCTAATTGTGCAAAACCACAAAATTTGGTTATAAATTCAGTCAATCAAACATCGGTTAATTTCTCGTGGTCGTTGAGTGAAGTAGGTTCGAATGCCGAAGAATTTGATATTGTAGTGAAAAATGTAAGGTCGGGAGAAGAGGTGTTTAATCAAACCGTTGAGGCAGCAGATTACTCTTATATTATCGAAGGTTTGACAGCAGCAACAGATTATGAGTTGAGTCTCGTGTCGAATTGTAGTGATTTTGGTCAAGGATTGTCGGATAGAGTCACCATGAAATTCTCTACATTATGTGCCAATCAGATATTGCCATATTCTCATTCGTTTGATGGTTGGACCACATTGCCAGATTGTTGGTTAGGTTCAACTTCGGGAGTTTCGGTTCAAGAGGCAATAAAAATAGGTTATTCGGCAGTTCGTATGGCTTCAACTTCATCGAAAGAGGCATATATTATATCTCCACAAATGGCACAAGCGGCCAACAATATGGAGATTGGCTTCAGTGTGTATGGAACAAAAGGCACGAAATATTCGATATTTTTGACTCCAGACCCAACAGATATGTCGCAAGCAGTACCATTGTGGGAGAATGTTGAGATACAAAAGAATAACGAGTGGCAAGAATTGACATACAACACCATCCAAGCACCTTTTGCCGACAAAGGCATGGCAGTAGTTATTTTCATGCCAGCGGGTATCGATGCAGTGATGTATCTCGATAATTTTGTAGTGAAAAAAGCGCCAACATGTCCTAAATTGGAAAATTTGGTTGAAGTAGTGTCAGATTCTACATTCACAACACTCGATTGGAGCGAATTCATCACATCTAATCTTTATGAAGTGATGATGACCAAAGATTCGGTAGTGAAATCGGTTACCACAGGACAAATCGATTCTACTATATCAGTTTCTCGTTTGTATAGTGTTGATTCTCATCCATGCACTATTTCTGGTTTGGATAAAAACACAAAATATTCGGCAAAAGTACGTTCGATTTGTGGCGAAGGCGACACCTCGGTATGGAGTGCTTCTGTCATCATTCACACCTCGTGTGGTACTCGAGCTGAGTCGGTATTCTTCGAAGGATTTGAGTCGGGAGTTTTCCCACCAGAGTGTTGGTTCGTTCGTCAGACATACAAAGCAGCAGATGCCATGGTGTATGATTATGGCGACAGAGCATGGCATTTAGGCACAAAAGACCTTTATGCTGATATTCATTCTGGTAAGTATGCTGCAACATGGGAGACTGCAGGCGTAGGCACTCGCACAATACTTGTTTCGCAACCAATCTATGTAGATGTGCCACAACACTACGACTTGTCGTTGTGGATTTATCGCGATGAAGTGTACGGCAAATTAGCCAAAGAGGGCGAAGGTGTCAATATATGGGTAAATAACCGCCCTGACACGGTAAATGCAACAAAACTTGGTTTTGTGAGCAGTATATTCTCTTTGCCACCAGTCGAAGAGGCTGCTGGTTATTACAAATATGAGTATAATATACCTATCGCAGGAAATGTGTATATCATATTCGAAGGTATAAGTAAGAATGCCTACGACATTCATATCGACGACGTAGAGGTCACATTGGCACCACTTTGTCGTAAAGTATCGAATGTAGCATTGTCAACTATCACTACCAACTCAGCCAAAGTTGTTTGGAACAAAGGTTTGAACGAAGACAAATGGAATGTTCACTACACATTGGTATGTGGACAAAATGAAGTATCAGAAACTATCGTTGTGGAGGGCACTCCAGAGTTAGAATTGAAAGATTTGATACCAGCATCGCAATATTCTCTCGACATGCGCATATCTGCCAATTGTGGTGCAGGTGATGTAGCTGAGCCTGTTTTCTTCTCTCAAAGATTCCAAACCGAATGTGATGCAATGGGCGTATTCCCATATATGCAAACATTCGATGACGAGGTATTCCCTCCTCACTGCTGGCGTCAGTATCAAAGTCAAGCCTATGGCAATCCTAACGATCAATTCGCAACCGATTGGGGCAACGATGCATGGATACGCAATTCCGACAAAATATGGAATCCTGAATTTATTAAATCAGGTGCAGCATCAGCACAATTGCAAACATCAAGTGCAGGCATTCGTTCGGCATTGATTACTCCACAATTTACATTCGAGTCGGGCAAAGAGTATGTCGTTTCGTTCTGGATGTATCGTATTTCTAAAGCCAACGAAAGCACCCCAACAGTCGAAAACGAAGGGTTGAATATATTGCTCAACGACCAACCAAACGTGGTAGATGCTCATAAACTTGGCTATGTCAACGTAGGTAGCCAATTTGCCCCACGCGTAGAGACCGATGGCTATTATCAATACGAGTTCACCTTTACAGCATCGGGCAACAAATACCTCATTTTCGAAGGTCAACACCAAGGCACAATGGCAATTTATATCGACAATGTTGTTGTGCGCGAAAAGACAAATTGTGGTTTCTTCAATGTCAAAATCGATTCAATCAAGACCGAAGTTGCGCGTATAACATCGTTAGATGCGTCGGTCGACCAATGGCAAGTGAGCGTAGGTGCGCCAGGTTTCAATCCTAACACCGGCACCATCTTCAATGCCACAGGTGCAAAAACAATCATCACAGGCCTCACACCACAAACCGATTACGAATTGTATGCACGTCAACAATGTGCCGATGGTTCTTACGGACCATGGGGCGAATTCGTATATCAATTCTCAACACAATGTTCGCCTACAGTAGTAGATTACAACAACACATTCTTCGATGGATTCGAAAATTGTGTAGCCGATGAGGCACTCTATGGTTGCTACCAACAAATCGTAGCATCCGAAGGCCGTCATTTCTCAACCGTAGTATCAACTCGCAACGACGAGGGAGCCGTAGTTATGACTCCATACGAAGGTGCGATGTTTGCCGCAGTGCCATATAGCAGTTCGGGCACATGGCTCTTCCGCCCATTCGAGCTCAAGGCAAATGCCAATTACGAAGTATCACTCCTTGCTCGTCAAGATTGCGACTTTGGTATGAATCTCAACTTGGCATATTTCATCGAGCCCGACCTTTCTACCGTAGTCGACACAATGACATCAGCCGAACTTGGTAGCTCGTGGAAAGAGTATAAAGGTTGGATCAATGCTCCTGCCGATGGCACATATTATATAGGTGTCAATGTCGACACATGGGGCGTTTCGGTTCGTCAAAACAACTCTGTCATCGACAATTTCACAGTCAAACAAATCGAATGTGCACCTCCAGTTCAAATCAAGTTGTCTAAAGTGACAGCACAATCCGCACAATTCGATTTCCACTCAATAGCCGACGTATGGGAAGTCAAAATATCTAAAGTCAACTTCGACCCACAATATGCCGAAGCCGACGTAGTCAACGACACAATCCGTGGCAACCACTACGAAGTCAGCGGATTGACCACTAATACCGAATATTTCTATTCATTCCGTTCATTGTGCACCGAGCCAAGCGAATGGAGCCATGTCAAATCATTCCGCACAATCTGTTCTACATTCGAATTGCCATACTACGAAGACTTCGAAGATCCTGAATTCAACAACATACTCTGTTGGAATTCATATCTCAACAATCAATATACTAGTAAGTCCGAAGTTTCGGCAACCGAAACCTACAAGGGTGGAGTAGCATTCAAGATGTACGAATCTATGACCATTCTGCCTAAGTTTAATGTCACCACATTGGCCAACTATCTTGTGCGAGGCTATGCCCATGCGTCTGACGACAATGCCCATATTTCAATAGGTGTTGTTGGCGACATCAACAATCCAGCCGAAACATCGGAGCCTGTAGCCGATGTCATAGTTCGCAAAGAGTACGAGTGGCAAGAGTTTGTGGCATATTTGTCCGACCTCTCTAAGCCCGACTATGCCGAGTTTGTCAACGCCCAATACATAGCCTTTGTCGTATCCAATGGCACCGAGTTCTATATCGACAATCTCGAGGTAATCGAAATCCCT
>JAZLEE010000048.1:0-3663 GCA_045615085.1 Candidatus Aphodosoma sp.
TACTCATTAAGACGAGGCAATGTAATTTTCAAATTAGGCACACCACCATCGATATGAGCAAGCATAGTACCAAGTTCGGCCATTTTGTTCACCTCATCAACACGACGACCTGCAAGGAAATTGAGACCATCGAGGTTAGCCTCGTTAGATGGCACGCGCACTTCGTGTTCCATTGTTTCGACAGAGATAACTGTTTCGAACAATGTACGTTCGCCATCTTGAATATATTGACCCATTGAGTGGAGGTCGGTAGTAAAGTCTACAGAAGCAGGGAAAATACCTTTGCCCTCTTTGCCTTCGCTCTCGCCATAGAGTTGTTTCCACCACTCAGATACATAGTGAAGTTTAGGGTGATAGTTAACCAAGATTTCTACTTTTTTGCCTGAACGATAAAGTTCATTACGTACAGCAGCATATTGAGCAGCAAGGTTATTTTCGAATTCTACGTTCAAACCGCAAGCTTTTTGCATACAACGTGCACCTTCTACAAATTGACGGATATCGAAACCAGCCACAGCAATAGGAAGGAGACCTACTGGAGTGAGCACAGAGAAACGACCACCTACATTATCTTCGATAACGAAAGTTTTGTAACCTTCTTGAGTTGCCAAAGTACGCAACGCACCACGACTGCGGTCGGTGATACAAACAATAAGGTCTTTAGCTACTTCGCGGCCAACTTGCTCTTCGAGTTGAGTTTTGAGCATACGGAAAGCGAGAGCAGGTTCGGTAGTAGTACCAGATTTAGAGATAGATACAATACCAAAACGACGACCACGCAACATCTCTTGGAGTTCGTAGAGATAATCTTCTCCAATATTTTGACCAGCATATACAACTACTGGATTTTTACGGTCGCGTTGCAACCAGTCGAAACTATTATTAAGGGCATCTATTACAGCTTTAGCACCGAGATAAGAACCACCGATACCAACAACAACTACTACTTCGCATTCGCGACGCAATAGGTCTGCAGAGTTTTGTATATCAGAGATAAGTTCGTCTGTGAGGTCAGTTGGCAAAGTGAGCCAGCCAAGGAAGTCATTACCTTTGCCAGTGCCATTATGTAGAGCAGATTGAGCATCGGCAACTGCTTGTTTGTACGATTTTACAGCATCTTCATTAATAAAGCCATAGGCTTTTTTTGCATCAAATTTAATCATATTTTTTCAAATTGAGAGTTGAGAATTGAAAGTTGAAAGTTACAAATTACAAACCTCAACATTTTATTATTAGTTATTAATTCTTTATATCTTTAGTTTAAACAGATGTAGATTCTATATTTTTACATCAATTGTTTAATGAGTTCTTTCATCACGATAGATGGAGAGCGACGTTGATATAGGATTGAGAATACGGCGTCGAGAATAGGCATATTCACTTGATATTTCTCATTGATTTCGTGAATACATTTAGTGCCATAATAACCTTCGGCAATCATCTCCATCTCCATCTGAGCTGTTTTCACAGAATAACCTTTACCAATCATCGAACCGAACGTACGGTTACGAGAGAATTTAGAATAAGCAGTAACAAGCAAGTCGCCCAAATAAACACTCTCTTGTACATTGCGGTGGAAAGGATGCACAGCATTACAGAAACGATTCATCTCTTGAATCGAATTAGAAACAAGAACCGCTTGGAAGTTATCGCCATATTTAAGACCATGACATATACCGGCAGCGATAGCATACACATTTTTGAGCACTGCTCCGTACTCTACGCCATACATATCTTCACTGAGAGATGTACGTAGATAGTCGCCACCAACAATAGATGAAATCAAACGTCCAACTTCTCTATCAGGGCAAGCAATGGTCAAATAAGAGGTACGTTCGAGAGCAATCTCCTCTGCATGACATGGACCGCTCAAAGCAACAACATGTTCGGCTGGGACTCCGTAAAATTTATTAAAATAATCCGAAATCACGAGATTCTCATCAGGCACAATACCTTTGATAGCGGTAACAATAATTTTATTGTCAATCTTACGGCGCAATTTTGCCAAATGTGACTTGAGGAAAGGCGAAGGTGTAGCAAAAAAGAGGATATCTGCTTCTGCTACCGCCACATTTATCTTACTTGTAAATTTTATTCTATCTAAGTCGAACGATACGGCCGAAAGATATGATGGATTATGTCCTACTCGCTTAAATTCAGCGATTTGATCATCACGACGCATGTACCATATGATATCAGGCACATTTTCCATCACGATTTTTGCAATTGCGGTGGCAAAGGAACCACCACCCATTATTGCTACTTTTGGGTAATTATTTTCCATAACAAAAATAGGTTTAATGAATATAATCTTCAACCCACAAAGTTAACCATTTTTTCTTATATACGCAAGAAAAAAAGAGTCGAAATATATTTATATAGAAAAAAGATTAATAAATAGAAAAAAAGCAGAGTCCGCACAAAGACTCTGCCTTCAGAAAAAAATATTATACCAATTTATTAGTCTGTGTATCAGGGAATACAACTGCCGGTTTGAAAATGCGAGCTTCTTCCTCTGTCATCCATGTGTATGCCATAATAATGATTATATCGCCGACATTGACAAGGTGAGCTGCTGCTCCATTCACACAAATAACACCAGAACCCCTCTCGCCTGGAATGACATAAGTTTCGAAACGACTTCCGTTGTTGTTATCTACAACTTGTACACGTTCGTTTGGATAAATATTGGCTGCATCCATGAGGTCTTGGTCAATAGTAATACTGCCAATATAGTCAAGGCATGACTCTGTGATTGTCACACGATGAATTTTGCTTTTTACTAAATTAAGATACATTTGTCTATCTCTTTATTAGTCTAATCAGTCGGAATAGGAGACCAATTAGTCTTTTAGAAAATTATTTAAATCTGATATTATCAATCAAGCGAACCGAACCACAATATACTGTGATACAACCTACAACATAGTCAGCATCTTCCCATTTTTCGATAGATTGGAGAGTATCGCCATTGACGATGTCGTAATACTCTACTTCGAGACCTTCGTGACGATTGATTGCTGCGATTGTAGCATCATGGAGTTCTTGGACTGTTGTCATTGAATAGAATGATGTACTCTCTTTCAATACTGCATGAATATTAGCCGCTACAGCACGTTCTGCTTCGCTCAAGAGCATATTGCGCGACGAACGAGCAAGTCCACTCTCTTCACGAACAATTGGACATCCTACAATCTCAACATCGAAGCCCATAGTGCGTACCATGTGACGAATGATGGCCAATTGTTGGAAATCTTTTTCGCCAAAATAAGAACGTGTTGGTTTAACAAGACGGAAAAGTTTGCTAACCACTTGTACAACACCATTAAAGTGACCTGGACGGAATTTACCCTCCATCACTTCGTCGAGACCAGCGAAATCGAATTGGAATGTAGAATTCAATTCCTCTTCGGTGTAAAATTCATTGGCTTCTGGTGCAAATACAGCCATACAACCTACAGATTCAAGCAAAGCAGCATCGGCTTCGAGAGTGCGTGGATATTTAGCAAGGTCGTTTTTGTCATTAAATTGTGTTGGGTTGACAAATACACTTACCACAGCCACATCATTCTCTGCTACTGCACGACGCACCAATTGGAGGTGACCTTCGTGCAAAGCGCCCATTGTTGGCACAAAGCCTATTGTTTTATTTTCATTGCGCAG
>JAZLEE010000049.1:0-14860 GCA_045615085.1 Candidatus Aphodosoma sp.
CATTTTTTTCGCTCATAGATTCAGGAATTTCAGTGATGCAAGAGAAGATAGGTACGTATACGTTGCAAGTTGCATCATCAAGACCAAACCAAAGGATGCCACCAGCTTCAGCTGGACGATTTTCGTTCATTTGAGCAATGAAAGAGAAACCAGTTTGTTGAGTAGCAACAGGGCGTTCGTGGAAGTATTCTTTACCATTGTGTTTGTAGATGAGAGGAGTCATACGATAAACAGAGTTGAAGCAACCAGAGCCAGCACCTTTAGACATATCGAGAGGAGTGCCTTCGTAGTGGTCGCGCATAGCGTCTTGGAGGTCTTTTACAGAAAGCTTGCGTTCAGGAACGATCCATAATGGCATACGTTCTTTTGTGTCGCACATGATGTAAGAGAGATATTTGTCCATAGAGCGATCGTGGCGGCGGAAGAAACTCCAAACGCGAGCTTCGCAAGCGCGAACACCACTAAAGTCGAGTGGATTGTAAGTGTCAGAGAAACTAAATTCAGCATCAGTGCCATTGAAGTAACCTTTTTCGCGAGCAAAAGAGATTACGTCGTGAGCATAGACTGTAGTAACCTCAGGGTTGTAGATTTTTTTGAGGTTTTTACTTGAAATAGTAGTTTTGTTTTTGCGATTTTCGAGAGGGAAAGTTGTGATACGAGCTTGGTTGGCATGACCAGAGATGCAGTTATCTGGAATACGACGAGCAACCCATACGAAACCTTTTGAACCAGGGCCTTTACCGATAAGTTCCATAATCCATGCTTCGTTAGGATCTACAATTGAGAAAGATTCGCCAGAAGAGTAATAGCCATATTCGTTTACAAGATTAACGATAGTGACAATTGCTTCACGAGCAGTTTTTGCGCGTTGGAGAGTCACATAGATAAGGCTACCATAGTCCATGATACCTGTAGTGTCGATGAGTTCTTCGCGACCACCCCAAGTAGTTTCAGCAATAGTGAGTTGGTGTTCGTTCATATTACCAACTACGTTGTAAGTTTGGCTTACTTGTTTGATTTTGCCACGATATTCGCCAGTGTCCCATTCGTAGATGTCGAGTAAAGCTCCTTCTGGATAAGTAGCAGCAGGGTAGTGATACAATGAACCATAGAGCCAATATGAGTCGGCTGCATATGTTACCATAGTTGAACCATCGACAGATGCATTTTTGCCGACGATGAAGTTAGTACACGCATTAGTGATACCAAATGTAGCTAAGATTAAAGCTACCGCTAATGTGATTCTTTTTTTCATAGAGATTTATTTAGTTATTGGTTATATTTAGTTAAGACAAGTGTGAGTTAGAATGGATATCCAACAGCAAAGTGCAGAGCGAAATCGTTGCGCCAAGATAATTCTGTTCGCCAGCGTTCGCTTTTGATAGGGTAGCTAGGATCATATAGTTTGATACCCATATCAACACGTACTACAAAGAAATCAAAATCGAGACGAAGCCCTAAACCATAATTACATGCGATTTGTTTGTAGAATTCATTCCAACGAAATAGACCGGTTGGTTGTTCGGCATAGTCGCGTATAGTCCAAATGTTGCCAGCATCTATAAATAGAGCGGTTTCTAATTTCCAAACAAGGCGAAAACGTGCTTCGAGATTAAGGTCGAGTTTGATGTCGCCCGATTGTTTCATGAAATCAATACTACCGGAGCTATTATTGAAGTTGCCTGGACCTAATCTGCGAGCAGACCAACCACGCATGCTATTGGCACCTCCACTATAATAGCGTTCTTCGAAAGGTAGAATGGTAGCATTGCCGTATGGAACTCCTAATCCTAAACCGGAGTGAAATACTAAACGTACTTTGTCAGTTATATAACTATTATATGCAAAATCAATATCTGCTTTAGCGAATTGAGAGTATTGAATGTTGAATATTTCGTACATGCCATCATCATTCTTTTTTTGGTTGATAAGATGACTAATGCCGTATAATAGATTGCCCGCAGTACGGACGTTTACTCTGAGCGTATAATAGCTATTTGTGTAGTAGGTCATATTTCTACGATTAGACATATTGATGCCTAAACCCCAAAGCATAATGAAATGATCTTCATAGCTGAATCGAATACTTGACGTAGGCTTCATATATTTGTCTTTAAAGGCATCGCTCATATAAGGCAAATATATATAACTTAGGTCGAGTAGATTGAACGAAAAATTGATTCGACGCCAACGCCAATTGTATTTGATACCAGCATTTGCAATATTACGTTGATATTCTGGGCGTTGTTGGAAATTGACTGAAGTGGCAATTTCGGTTGAACCATTAGCTCTACGTTTAAAATCGTGAGACATTGGCATTAATAAAGTTGGGAAAGTTAATGATGCCTCGCCTCCAATATCCCAAGCAGATTGATATTCAGATAAAGAACCAATCGCTTCATATCCTCCGTTTATATTAACATTTAATATTTCAGAACCATGAAATAGGTTGTTATTTTTATATCCAATAGCAGCTCCTACTCCTAAATCACCACCAGAGTATGTCCCTTCAAGTTCTAGTGATACGGTGTTAGGTTTATTTTGAGTTATAACAATAAAAGCATCGAGCATATTATTCTCTTTCTCAGAGAATGATATGTTAACATATTTTGCTGCATTGAGTGAGTTTAACCTTGAATATGTGTTATCGACACTATAATCAGAATAAGTTTGTTGTGGAGTTATAAGTATTTTGTTTATGATTGATTTAGGTCGAAAAGCTTTGTTTTTAGGATTGTATATGAATTTATAGTTGTCGAAGCATAGAGTGTCAAGAGTAGCGTCGGGGTTGTTTATATTTTCATTATCCTTTAGTGCGATGATAGTGATAGTATCTATTTTCTTTTGGGCAAAGATAATTTGCAAGGCAGAATCATTTTCTAAGAATTGAGGTTGCATTGATAATTCAGCATCAATTTCATTAGAATTTAGAGCGCTATCTGCATATAGAAATAATAATTCTTTACGGAAATTGTAGTAACCTCTATTGCGTAGAATACGAGCGACAGATTCTCTTTCTTCGTTTATTTTATCAATATCAAATAAATCGCCTTGTTTGATATTTGAGTATCGTCTTTTTTGAATAATTTCATCTGCAGTTGAATCCGGCAATGTTATGAAATAATGTCTAAGGCGATAAGGTTCTTTTTCGTTGATGGTATATGTTACTTTTGCTTTTTTCTTTTTAAAAGTTGTTTTGTATGATACATCAGCATTCAAATAACCTTTATTGTAGACAACTTTTTGTAGTTCATCGCAACTATATTGTGTTTTTAGAGAGTCGTATATTACTGGAGGTTCACCTATTCGGCGTAACCAGCGATTTTGCCATCTTGAAGAATCGTTATCAGATAGGTTATAGAAGCCTAATTTGAGAGGCCAAAATCCTAAAATAGTATTGTTTGGCGTTTGTCTTAGATAACTTTTTAATTCGTCATTATTTACATCAGGAATAGATGCTTTTATCTTTACTTTTTCGAGTAAATATTGATTATCAGGTACATATTTCGTCATAGAACAGCTCGCAAAGAGGGCTGTTATAGCAGATAAAAATATGTAGTAAATCAACTTTTTGCTCATTTGTAAAAAAATATTCTGTAATAGTACACAATTCGGTGCAAATATACGAAAAATTCTTGAAATTTTCATTATCTTTGCACATCGTTTTTAAATTTTATGATTATATGAATTTATCAAAAGCAAAAATTAAATATTTGAACTCTTTTTCGTTGAAAAAGAATAGAGATAAAGAGTCTGTTTTTATCGCAGAAGGTGTGAAACTGGTAGGTGATTTGTTGCCATATTTCAAACTAAAAACTATTGTGGCAACACAAGATTGGTTGTTGCAGAATAGAGTAGAGGCTGATGAAATTATAGGTATAGAAGATATGTCAGAAATGAAGAAGATTAGTCAGTTGACAACACCTTCTCCTGTATTTGCGTTGTTTTATAGACAAAATTTTGATTTTGATATAGATGGAATTCTTAGTGGTAAGCAATTGATTTTGGCTTTGGATTCAGTTCAAGATCCAGGTAATATGGGTACAATTATTCGTATTGCGGACTGGTTTGGTATAAAAAATATAGTATGTTCAACAACAACCGTTGATGTATATAATTCAAAAACCGTGCAATCTACGATGGGAGCATTGGCGCGTGTAGCGATACATTATGTAGATTTGGTTGATTTTTTGAAGCAGTGTAAAAAATGTGATTATCCGATTTATGGAACATTTTTGGATGGAGAGTCGATATATAAAAAAGAACTTTCGTCACATGGTATTATTGTAATGGGCAATGAGGGTAAAGGTGTTTCGGCAGAAGTGGCAAGTGAAATAGGTGAAAAGTTGTTGATTCCAAGTTATCCTACAGATGTTGTTACGAGTGAATCGTTGAATGTAGCTGTGGCAACGGCAATTGTATGTAGTGAATTTAGAAGACGTTAGTATTTGATATGATAAAAAAAGAGAGAAACAAATTGTTTCTCTCTTTTTATTTTTAGAATGTAATTTAGAAGTTACATGTGAGATTAGTATGTCCACAAATCTTGTTCGAAATTAAGTATTTCGTTTTCGATGCGATCTTGTTCTTGTTTAAGATAAGTAGGATCGGTAGAAATATCTTTCAACTCGCGATTTTGGAGGTCGTGATCTTTTACGATATAACCATAGAATTGACGAGTAGTGAAGAAGTCATCGAAATTTACAAGAGGAGTGATGTTGCGACCTGTCATTTTTACGAATTCCTCTTGGAGGAAAGGACGAAGTTTGTCATAAGGGAACCAAATGATACCGTCTTTTGTTTTTGGAGCACCATCACCTCCGTTGTGAACGTGATATCTTTCGTCAAAGAAAGGCGCTATAGCGATGATTTTGTTATGAAACGTAGAAGTTGTTTTATTGAAATACCAAACTTCTTGCACATAATATTTAATTACACCTTCAGAAAGATAGTTGATTTTTTCGTAAATAGAAGGATAATCTTCGTAGTTATCATATCCGTTAAGGAAGTCGATATCTTCGAATTTTCTTTTGTTCTCTTCGATGAATTTAGGCACATTAGGTCCACCGACACCATCGTCGTAACCTACAAGGTCACCTTTGTAGAAGTAATACATCATTATAGCGAAGAGGTTTTTTTGAGAAATCTCGTCCATATCAGTTTTTGGATAGTAGAGAGGACGATTTATCTGTTCGCGAAGGTCAATAACGCGAGTAACCACTTTTCGCCATACAACTTCATCGATTAGAGGGTTGATTTTTATTAATTTGGCCTCAACTTCATCTGGAGTATTTATAACTCTTGTAAAGCTACCATTGTTATCGAATAGTACTTCGGTACTATCAGGTATCTCTTTTTGTGCATTAGCAAATGCACAGACAAGAAGGAGAATTAATGTAAATAAAACTTTGTTACGTTTCATAGTGAAGTGTATTTTTGTTATGGCATGTCAATCATACCCATAGAAAGTTTACCACTTTTAGGACCAGTGTATTGGATATCACCGAAATAGAATTTTTGTCCAGCTTTGAGTTTTTTGAGACGATCGACTTCTTTGTCAGTTAATTTGTTGCCTTTAACAGTAAGGTTGTCCCAACCAGCACCTTGTTGGATGTAGAGTGTAAATTGTTTAACTGTAAAGTTAGCATTCAACATACCATCGGCATATTCTGCAACAACAGTAGATTCGTACAAATCGCGACGTCTGAGTTTTGGTGCATTCTCCATATCAGGGTTGTACAATTCGTTGTTAGGCAAACGCAAAAACGAAGTAGGAGAAGGCACTGGACGTACACGGAATTTTTTCTGACCAATAGATTGGATTTTTCCATCAACATCAGCAGATACAGAGATTGTAATTTCTCTATCGGCAGTAGGTTTACAGATATACTGGTTGCCAGATTTAGAAATAGAAGCACCACTAGCAGATACGCGAAGTTGGCTATCAGCAATACCAGGAACAGAGATTTCCATTTTGTTGTCGTAACCTTTGTAAACTACGTTCATATCGATGTTTGCAACTGTAGCAGCAGGAGCAGACACCATATAGTGGTCTTCGAATTCGTAGGTTTGAGTAGCACCATATTGGTCAATCATTTCGAGGCGACCTTTGATAGGGAATGTACCGATTTGGTTACATGGAATATCGATGATGCAACTATCCAATTGATTTTCTCCGATATAGTAAGTAGGAACCTTAGTTGTATCGACTGCCATCAATGCAATTTCGGCGTGGTATCTACCACCTTGCATTACATTTTTAGAGTCAGGAATAAGGCGAGCTTGAATTTTGTTTACACGGAAGTCACCAGCATCTTGTTGTTGAATAAAGTATTGTAACAATTCAGCTTCGGTGTTGCGTACGTCAGTTTGATATTTTGACAACATTGTGATTACAGCAACAGCAGGCATGTGAGCAAATGTATTGTCGACCCATTCAACAGCAGGTTCGTCTGCTTTTTTCTTAATAGGGTCGGTGTTATACATTGCGTCGTAGATTTTTGTACGAAGAGAGTCGTTGCCGAACATTTCTTCAACAAAAATACGATAGTTGTCAATAGCATTTTTGAGTTCGTTACCACGTTTTTTTGTAGTACCAACTTCGGCATATTCACCAGATACGTTAGTGTCGTCGCGTTTTAAGATAACATTACCTTCTGGATCGGCATTTTTACCATCGGCGAGAGCGATGATACCTACTTTAAACTCTTGTAAAAGGTCGAACATTTTGTCAGATTCTTCTTTTACTTTGTTTGCTTTTTCGAGCCATTCGCCAACTTTAGTAGGGTTCAAATCATATAGAGCTTGCATATCTCCATATAGATTGTGGTTTCTTGTTTTTGAGTTTTCGATAGCTGTGTTAAGACTATCGTTAACCATATCGAAACCATTCAAAATATCTGCGGATACATTCAGTGCCAACATTGCAGTGAGCACCAAATACATCATACCAATCATTTTTTGTCTCGGGGTTTCCGGACAGTTCTTAGCTCCACTCATTTTGTTTAAATTTAGGGATTGAAAAAATTGAGTTTATAATAAAATGAGTTTGAATTATGCTTTAATAGCATTAAGCATATTGCCATAAACGTTGTTAAGGTCAGAAACGTTTTTAGCAAGTTGGTCTGTCATTTGTTTGTAAGCATCCATGTTTTTAGATGAAGCGCTGACAGCAGTATGCAATTTTTCGAATTCAGTTGTAACAGCATTGATTTTGCTTGTTTGAGATTCGATAGCAGAAGCTTGAGCTTGGATGCCTTTGAGTTGAAGTTCGTAAGAAGTGTTGATTGAACCGAGGTTTTTGCTAAGTTCACTTGCTTTTTCAGCGAATGATTTAGTTTTGTCTTCAGCAGCTAACATATTGTCGGCAATACCTTTGTATGAAGAGAGAAGAGTGTTTGTAGCCTCGTCGAGGTTTTGTTGTTTTGTAGCGAATTGAGCAGCAGCTTCAGATGCTTTTTGGAGGTTGTTAGCATAAGAATCAGTAAGACCTGCAACGCGGCTAATATTAGCGAGTTGAGCTGCAGTTTCGCTCATATTTTTGATGCTTTCAGTTAATTTTTTAGCATCTTCGTCTGACATTTTTTCCATACCAGGCATAGCAACGCCAACACCACCACCGATGTTACCAGATATATTGAGAGGATTAGCTTCTTCTTCTACAAGAGAAGGGAATACGTGTTCCCAGTGATATGTTGCGTGAGGTTTTTCGAAGATACCGATAGTAAACAAGATTGCTTCGGTCATCATACCTGCAGTAAGCATAACACCTGCACCAGGCCAGTGCATGATTTTAAAGAGAGCACCAACGATAACGACAGCTGCACCAATAGAGTACACCATACCTACTGCCATTTGAATACCTGGTTGTGCATACCAATCTTGAATTTTTCCCCAAAGGCCTTGTTTTTTGCCTTGCTCTGTTTTTGTTGCCATAATTAAAGTAAATTGAAAGTTTTTGATTATAGATTTAAAGTTATTAATTTATTAATCACCGATATGAGTGCGCACGCAACGGAAACCGATAGATGGACGACAAACGTCTTGGTATTCGAAATCGCGCATACCGCATTGTAGATAAGCACCTACGTCTTTCCAAGAACCACCTTTGATTACTTTACGACGCATGATTTTTTTGTCACCTTCACGAGCTTCGTATTTGTAGCTTGGGTTCATATCAAGGGCAAATACACCTGTTGATTCGTCGTAGGTATCATCTGTCCATTCTGATACGTTACCAGCCATGTCGTATAGACCGTAGTCGTTAGGATCGTATGTACCAACTGTAGAAGGAATTAAATAACCATCTTCAGTATAGTTACCACGCATAGGTTTGAAGTTAGCCATGAAGCAACCTTTTGCATCGCGGATGTATGGACCACCCCAAGGATAAGCAGTATTGTGACGACCGCCGCGAGCAGCATATTCCCATTCTGCTTCGGTTGGGAGACGATATTCTTGAGCACGTGGAAGTTTGCTTGCATCGTGATAGATTTTGTTTCTCCAGTTACAGAAAGCTTGAGCTTGTTCCCAAGTGATACCAACAACAGGGAACATGCCATAACTTGCGTGAGAGAAATAGTTGAGCATAGCAGGTTCGTTGTAGCTATAAGTGAACTCAGTCATCCAGCACATTGTATCAGGATAGATGTTGATGATACGGCGAGAGATGAGGTCGCCACGAGAGCGTAATTTTTTCTCGATAACTTTATTTACGATAGCACCATTTTCATCGTAGTAAGCTGTGTCAATGCGTACTTTTGCATAGTCATGGTATTTACCAGTTTTTGGGTTGAAAGAGTTGCCTGGTAATTTGGCTTGGTCGCGAGCGAGCCATTCGTAGCTATAGTTCATGATATGAGCATTGAGCTGACGTTCTTCTGTTTTGTCGGCTGATTGGTAGAATACAGTATTTACGGCAAGATATGTAAGGTTTGCTTCTTCGTCACCTTCATATGTCCATTTTGCATTCCATGGAATTTTGGCTTTCCAATTGAGGATTGTGTCAGGATCAGCTGCTTCGTTGTATGGGTCGTATTTGAGTTTATACCATTTTGCAGCATCAGCTTCGATACCCAATTCGTTAGCTTCCATACGCATCAAGTGAGTACGAGCGATAGAGTCGCGCACCCAATATACGAATTCTTTGTATTCGCCATTAGTGATTTCGGTGATATCCATCCAAAATGACTCAACTGTAACGTCGCGTTGGCTTGGTTGAGTTGCCCAAATTGCAGATTGATCATTTGGTCCCATAACAAAAGAACCACGAGGGATGTGAACCATTCCGTACGGAGTAACTTCAGGTGTTACTTTTTCGTAAATACCAATTAACTGACCTTTTTTCTGGCCACAACTTGATGCTATAACAATTACAGCAACAGCTAGTACAAAAAGAATGTGCTTTTTCATATTTTATAGAAGTCTTATGCTTTTGTGTTTTTGATTATATTTTGGTTTGAATATATTAAAATCGTAGGATAGAAATAGTTCGTGTGAACCATGTGTGGCGCGTATCATTGAGGATGCTGGTATGTCGTAGCAGTAGCCTAATTGTAGGCCATCAATAATTTCAGCTCCAAAAGAGAGTGATACAGCATCTTGTATGCTATAGGCAATACCGCCCCAATATTTGTTTTTGTAGTCGAGTAGCAGACTTAGTTGGGCTTGCCAAGCAGCAAAGTCGGTGTAGAATAGGATGGATGGTTTGAGTTGATAGTCGGGTGTGTTTAGTCTTATGTTGTATCCTCCTACGGCAGTGAATGTTCGGTTGACTTTGAAATCGTATTTGTCGCCGAGTTTGATTTCTGCGCCAGGCGCGTGTAATATGGATAGACCAGCATACCATGTATTGTTGGAGAAATAGATACCTGCGCCAAGATCGAAACCTATGCCAGATTGAGTGCCAATTGGTATTGCAGGGTCGCTATTTGAAGGTGTGTGATAATCACTTTCTACCATCTTTACACTATCGCCATAACATATTAAATTAAGAGCGCCTATGTTGGCTCCGATACTCAGAGTTCCATAATCAAATTTGAATTTGTATGCATATTGGACATTGATTTGTTGGTTTGCAAATATGCCGAATATGTCGTTTATGAATTGGATGCCCGCGGCGTGTTGTGTTTTGCCTATTTTAAATGGTGTGTTGACCGTGAAAAGTGTTGTTTTAGGTGCATTTTTGATTCCAATCCAATCTATGCGTTGTGCAACTAACATTTTCATCAAATCTTGTTCGCCTACGGCAGCAGGGTTGTAGAAGTGTTTGATGTGCATATATTGGCTATATATTCCATCGAATTGTGCTGCGGAGTAGTGAATTGAGATTATTGATAATACTGCTATGAATATTATTTTCCGTAGTTGCATTGTTTGCTTTTTGAGACTTTCTATTGTTTATATAACGATGTTTTTGTGTGAAAATTGTGTTAATAGAAAGTTTTTTGTTTATTAGTATTCTTCTTCGTTGAAGAAAAAGTCTTCTTTGCTTGGGTAGTCAGGCCAAATGTCTTCGATAGATTCGTAGATTTCGCCTTCGTCTTCAATACTTTGGAGGTTTTCGATTACTTCGAGAGGAGCTCCAGAACGCATTGCGTAGTCGATAAGTTCGTCTTTAGAAGCTGGCCATGGTGCGTCTTCGAGTTTTGATGCGAGTTCAAGTGTCCAATACATTTCGTATAGAGATTAATGATTAGTTATTAATGATTGTATGGTATACGATGTTTCGAGGGTATAATATACCCAAGAATATAGTATGACTTTCAAGGTGCAAAAATAATATTTTTTTTTCAATTATTTTACTTTTTCCACAAAAATTCGCTTTTTTCTTCATTTTGAGTGTAAACTCGTGCTAATACGAAGAGAAAATCGGAGAGGCGATTGATGTAGGTTATTACGTTTGTGTCGATTGTATATTGTTGATTTACAGTGATAATTTCGCGTTCGGCGCGACGACAAATAGCTCGACAGACGTGACAAATTGCAGAAAGTTCATTTTCACCGTAAATTATAAAATTCGTGATTTTTGGTAAATTTTCTTGAAAAAAATCGATTAAATTCTCGATTTTTTTGATTTTTTCGTCGTGGATTTGCGCGAAATCGGGAATTTTTTCGACATTTTCGTCAAGGGCGAGGTGTGCACCGACGGCAAAAAGAGTGTTTTGTATGTCGAGAATTTCGGCTTTTATATTTTCGTCATTTGTTTTGGCGCGGAGGAGTCCGAGGAAAGAATTTAGTTCGTCGATTGTGCCGTAGGCGTTGAGCTTGTCGGAGTTTTTGAGTACGCGTTTTCCGCCGATGAGGGAAGTGGTGCCTTTGTCGCCAGTTTTGGTGTAGATTTTCATATTAGTGGATTTAAGTTTAGTGTTGTGAGGTTATAGTGTGTCGTGGATTATATCGGAGCTACCAGATATGTTGTCGCCATCATTGAGGGTGATTTTGGCATTGCCGGTGTAGTGAAGTGAGCTTGCACCTGAGAGGTTGATAATGTTGATATTATCGTTGCAATGAATATAGACATCGCTTGAGCCAGATAGGTCGCACTCGCATTGGTTGCAGATGAGAGAATAGTGGTTGTCTATGATTTTCTTGGTTATGCTACTTGCTCCAGAAGATTCTATTGAGAGTGTATTTGTTTCTCCACATAGAGTGGCATCGGATGATCCAGAGAGTTCGATGTTGGTGTTTTGAGCAGTTATGTTTCCTTCGATGTCAGAAGACCCTGATAGTTCGATGTTGATATTTTGAGCTATTAAGTTTCCTTTGAAGTCAGCCGAACCAGATAGTTCAATTTCTATTTCATCAGCTTCGATATCGCATTGGAAATCGGATGCTCCAGAAATATCGATGTCGATTTCTTTGCTTTGTAGGGCAAAATCGGATTGGAAGTCGGATGCGCCATGAAGTTCGACTTTTTGTAGATTAGGGTTGTGGGGTAAGATTATTTTTATTTCTGAGCGATAGATGTGGAAATTTTTTTTGAGATATAATCTTAGTTTATTATCTATTTTTTCAATAGCTACGTCGTTGATTAGATTTTCGGTTGAGATTATGGAGATTTGATTTTGTTCGTTGCTGATAATGACGTTGATAGCATCTTCTATTTGGAGTTCGGAGTAGGAGTTGTCGATGTCGAATGTTTTTTCGATTTGTTCGCCAGTGAATGTTGAGCAATTGCAGAATATAGTGCAAATGAACAGGTAAAATAGAGTTGTTTTTAGATTGATATTCATATTTTTAGAGATTAGAAAGCTACGATGTAGTGTTGTTTTGGAATGTCGGTGTTGAACCAGATGATGCCCATGTGGAATATGTCGATAGAAAGGCGGATATCTGGATCTTGACGGATTTCGTTCCATGCTTGTTGCATGCCTTCGGACCAGTGTATGTCGTCGAAAATTATGATTGAGTTTTTGTGTATTTTAGACTTTATAAGGTTGTAGTAGTTGATTGTGGCTTGGTATTGGTGGTTGGCATCGATGAAGGCAAGGTCGATTTGGGGAATTTGTTGTATTAAAGAGGGTAGTGTGTCGTTGATGTTGCCTTCTATTACATTAATATTGTTGAGTTTTAGGTGTTTGAAGTTGTTTTTTGCTTGACGGTATAGCTCTGGTTGGCCTTCGAGGGTGTAGACTTGTGATTTTGAGTCGTTTGAGGCTAGGTATGCTGTAGAGATGCCGAGATTAGTGCCGAGCTCTATTATATAATGTGAATTGTTGGATGCACAGAGGCGTTGGAGTAGTTGCGCTTGGCGTGGTGATTTAGAACTGCGTTTTAGTTCTTTGGCTATTGTGGTTGATTGAGCTTGAGATGCGCCGAGCGGTTGAAGTGAAATTTGGGTGTTGTCGTGAAGTAGTTGGTTGCGGAGTGATTCGATTGGTTGGAAACTATAATAAGGTGTACGTTCGAATATTACGTAGTTGAGTGTGTAGTATGTGAATGGTGAATGCACCCAGTGCCCTTGGCGATAGTGGGCGCGAAGGGCGTATTGTAGACGTACTTTTATGTCGAATAGTAGAGACAATGTGATTTTGTTTTGTTATTTAAGGTGCAAAGATACAAATAATAGTTGAAATGTGAAAGTTGAAAGTTGAAAAAATGTGGTTTTATTGTTTTTGTTATAATTGAAGATAGAGTTATAGTATGTTTATAGTATATTTATCCTATATTTATAGTATGTTGAAGATAGGGTGAGGTATGGTTGATGATTTGATAGTGTGAAGGGGTGTTGTGTATATGGATTTTTTTTTGTAATTTTGCGGTCTGAAAATTATAACCTATTAAATATAAATAAAATTATGGCTACTACTGCTGATTTTAAGAACGGAATGTGCCTCGATATCGATGGTCAATATTTCTTTATTGTAGAGTTTTTGCACGTTAAACCAGGTAAAGGTCCTGCTTTCGTACGTACAAAATTGAAAAATGTTACAACAGGTCGTGTTTTGGATAAAACATGGAACTCAGGTGTGAAGGTACAAGAAGTTCGTATCGAACGTCGTCCTTACCAATTCTTGTATCGCGATGATATGGGTTGCAACTTGATGAACAACGAAACATTCGAACAAGTGTCAGTAAACGAAGAACTTATCAATGGTGTTAAATTCATGAAAGAAGGTGACCAATTGGAAGTTGTAGTTCACGCAGAAAGCGAAACTATCCTTTATGCTGACATGCCAACACATGTGGTAATGGAAATCACTTATACTGAACCAGGTTTGAAAGGTGATACAGCAACTAACACATTGAAACCTGCAACTGTAGAAAATGGTGCAGAAGTTCGCGTTCCATTGTTTATCAACGCTGGTGACAAAATTAAAATCGACACTCGCGATGGTTCGTATGTAGAACGTGTACGTGAGTAATAAAGTCAATAGTCAACGGTCGATGGTCAACAGTCGATTGTGATTGAGATAATAAAAAGAGCAACTCGAAGGAGTTGCTCTTTTTTTGTATATAGGTTTGGGATTAGAGGGCGCATTCGAGGATGGCGCGGGCTATGGTGCCGTTGACATTGCGGCATTCGCCGAGGAGGGTGCCTCGCTCGTTGAAGCGGCGTTCGATTTCGGCAATGGTTTCTTCGCCAATGTTGAGTTGTGAGAGGCGAGTTTTAAGACCGAGTTGAGAGAAGAACTGCTCGGTGCGGCCGATGGTTTCGGCAATTTTTAGTCCCTCGGTGCCTTCGGTGATGCCCCAAACGCGTTCGCCATATTGGAGGATTTTGTTGCGTTTTTGCTCGCTAAGGACAGTCATAGTGGCAGGGAGCACTACGGCAAGAGATTCGCCATGTGTAACGCCATGAAGTGCTGTGAGCTCGTGACCAATGTTGTGAGTAGCCCAGTCTTGAGGCACGCCCATAGAAATGAAGCGGTTGAGCGCCATAGTGGCACAGAACATATATTGCGACATGAGGTCGTAATCGCGAGGATTCTCTTGAATTTGTGGTGCGATTTCGACGAGAGTTTGGAGGATGCCTTCTGCCCAGCGGTCGATGAGAGGGTTGATGTTGGTGTCGGTGAGGTATTGTTCCATAACGTGCACGAAAGAGTCGGCAATACCACAAGCGACTTGATATGGTGGGATAGAGTAGGTTACCTCAGGGTCGAGTATAGACCATTGAGGGTAGAAAGAGTAGAAGCCATATTTTTCTTTAGTGGCGAGATTAGAGATGACGGCGCCGTTGTTCATTTCAGAACCAGTGGCAGGCATAGTCATTACGGATGCAAATGGGATTGCGCCAGTGACTTTTTTAGGATCGAGAACAAGATCCCAAGCGTCGCCATCGTAGCAGATAGCGCAAGCAATGAGTTTTGTGCCGTCGAGAGTTGAGCCACCACCTACGGCAATGATGAATTCGACT
>JAZLEE010000050.1:0-1593 GCA_045615085.1 Candidatus Aphodosoma sp.
ACAACAACATCATCGATATAGCAACCTCCATAAGTACCATTCTTGTCCGTTACTTTGGCACGATTGAGCGAATGAGTGACCATGAATGCAACATGCTTAGCCGAGCCAGAATAAGCAGATAGAGGAACAACAACATGATTATACTCTAATGCGCCTGTTGTGATAATAGTATCGATAGGTTGGAATGTATTAGCCACTTTTGCTTTTGATGAAGCATCGGAAACTACACCAACAACGATAGCACGTTGAGCCTTGACAGAAGAGACATCAGGTTTATATCTAAATGATACTTGACATTGACTCAAATTAACTCCGCTAAATTTAGGCGTTGCCATATAATTTACTTTTGATGCCGCATCAGAATAGAGATATACAACTTTATTATCGCCCTGATCTGTTGATACATAAGGGTAGCGATATTGCTCTTCGGCATCATCGGAAGTATATTGTGTTGTCCAATCGAGAGGATTGTTGTATTCGCCAGCAAATGCATTTTGTGTGAATGGGTCGTAGTAAGGCAATGTTGCTTCGGCTAATTGCGTTGTTGTAAATCGCAAAACTGGCGACCAATCACTATAATCCGAACCACACACCGAACGAACCATGACATAGCATGCTGTGTTTTGTGACAATCCGTTTATCTCCAAATTACCATTTGCTATGTCGTGAATAGGAGCTACGTCGATAGCCTCTTGCGAATAGTTGCCGATGATATATTTGGCTTGATAAGATAAACCTCCGCCATAAAGATTCAATACGAGACGATTTGGTGTATTGGTCAACTCTTTTACCTTAGGAGCGACACATGTAGGAATTGTATCGAACACAACATCGTCGATGAATACTACGTTGTTCTTATTAGAATAAGAAACAAACATCACGTAACGTCCATATACATCGTCGTAGTCGCCAATATACTCATCGAAACGCACCTCGTATTGCAAATCTTCGCCACCATAGATTTTGATAGTGTCGATATCGGTTTGTGAAGAAAGATCTTTTGGATCGGTAAGAACTGCGACTATCAATTCGCTCGCATATTGTGATGTATAATAATTGCCTACCGAAGCATTGAATCTTACACGAAGGCGAGAAATAGAGTCTATGTCTATTTCTGGAGTAATGGCATATGCTCCGTTGTAGCTTGGTGTTGAAGCCAATTTCAAAGATGCCGAACCAGAATGAGAATATTCGTCAGAACAATAAGGAATATATGCCGATGTTGCAGAATCAACCAAATTGCCCACAATATAACAATTAGGCTTACTACCCTCACCTACTCCATAATAATCAAACGATTCAACTCCCATCTCATAAGTGTCGAGCACATCACAATTAGTATTGAAATGACCAACAGCCCAATGACTTGAAGCTGTATCAGAACATATAGCTTGAACATAGAAATGATAAGAAGAACTGCTTCTGAGATTTGTTAACTTATAGTTTTTAGCGCTTAATTGCTCTACAACTAAAATATTGCCACCTACAATAGCTTCATCACACTCATTTACAGTCAATTCTTTGTTGGCAACAACAAGATTTACTAATGGCGCAGATGTATTCCATGCAATAGTAGCCTCAGTCTTAGTAACG
>JAZLEE010000051.1:0-4080 GCA_045615085.1 Candidatus Aphodosoma sp.
CAATCCATACATATAGGCGTCGTTTTGCTCTGCACGTCCTGTCTGCCAACAATAGAATCCTATCGAGCCCGCAAAGCTCAACGAGTGAGCCCAACTATTCTCGAACTTTATCTTCTCGGCAACAGTCAAATCAAGGAAATAACTCGGAGCATCAATAAAGCGACGATTCTCAAAATCTCCTCCTGATGCAGTTTTAATACCTATTCGTGCTACTGCCGATGGAATATATTCTCTCTTAAACCAATCTCTATGTAGCACTTGAATATTCGTGCTCACATAGATATCCCCAGCTACATTTTTCCATTGATTATCAAGTTGGTAAAAATCCATTACCGAATACCAAGCCTCCAAATTCACCCAACGCGAAAATAGAGGTATATTCAATCGTAGATTTGATGTAAATGAATTGCTTTGGTCAAACCCTCTGAAATAACTGCCCGATATTTCTACCATCAACTCTTCCGATGTCTCTCCCGCCGACATATCTATCACTGGCAATGCATTGGGTCCCCATTGTGCCTGTCCCCATCCAAACAACGTAAAAAACAAAGCACAACATACAAGGCCGAACCTCATACGTTGTGCTTTTATTTGGAATTTATTAAATTTCATAATTCCTCATTTCTCACTCCACATTGAAAAATTACATTCTCTCTGGCATTTCAATACCGAGCAATCCCATACCCGAAGTAATCACTTTAGCCACATTTGCCGAAAGCAAGAGGCGCAAGTTTTTCACTTCTGCGTTTTCTTCTTTTAAGATTGGCGATGCTTGATAGAATTGGTTGTATTCTTTCACCAAGTCATACACATAGTTTGCAATCAACGCAGGTGAGAAATCTTCTCCTGCTTGGCGCACCACGTTAGGGTAGTTTGTAAGCATTTGAATGAGTGCACGTTCTTTTTCTGTGATTTCCATAGCCTCATTAGCAGCCACTACTTCTACGCCTTGTTCTGCTGCTTTACGGAGCACAGATTTGATACGAGCATTAGTGTATTGGATGAATGGGCCTGTGTTACCATTGAAGTCGATTGACTCTTTTGGATTGAAAGTCATATTTTTGCGAGGGTCAACTTTCAAAATGAAATATTTCAATGCGCCAAGACCCACCATACGGCAGATATCGTTAATCATCTCGTCCGAGCAGTTGTCGAGTTTGCCCAATTCGTCTGATGTTTCACGAGCTTGTGCCACCATTTCTGCAATCAAATCGTCGGCATCAACCACAGTACCTTCGCGGCTTTTCATCTTACCTTCTGGCAATTCCACCATGCCGTATGAGAAGTGTACCAACTCTTTACCCCATTCAAATCCGAGTTTGTCAAGCAATAATGACAACACTTGGAAGTGGTAGTTTTGCCCATTACCAACTACATATACCATTTTGTTGATAGGGTAGTCTTGGTAGCGCAATTTTGCAGTACCGATATCTTGAGTCATATACACCGATGTGCCGTCTGTACGGAGCAAAAGTTTTTCATCCAAACCATCTGCTGTAAGGTTTGCCCACACCGAGTTGTCTGGACGGCGGTAGAAGATGCCTTTTTCCAAACCTTCTTCTACTTTCGATTTACCTTCGAGGTATGTGTCTGATTCGTAGTAGATTTTGTCGAAGTCAACACCCATTTTTTTGTATGTTTCATCAAAACCTGCATATACCCACTCGTTCATCTCGCGCCACAAACCGCGTACTTCTGGGTCGTTTTGTTCCCATTTGAGGAGCATTGCTTGTGCTTCAACCATCAATGGAGCTTTGCGTTTTGCTTCGTCTTCCTCCATGCCTTGAGCCATAAGTTCTTTAACTTCAGCTTTGTAGTGTTTGTCGAATTCTACATAGTATTTACCCACGAGGTGGTCGCCTTTCATACCGCTCGATGCTGGAGTCTCGCCATTACCGTATTTCAACCACGCCAACATCGATTTACAAATATGGATACCACGGTCGTTTACGATATTGGTTTTCACGATTTTCCAACCATTTGCTTCTTGGATGCGTGAGATAGAGTAACCGAGAAGGTTGTTACGAATATGTCCCAAGTGCAATGGTTTATTTGTATTAGGTGATGAGTATTCAATCATCATAAGAGGCGAATTTTCGTCAGCACGTCTGTGACCAAAATCTGCATCTGCATTGATATTGTTGAGTGTAGCTACCCAATGTTGTTGGTTAATAGAGAGGTTCAAGAAACCTTTTACTACATTGAATTTCACCACCAAACCTTCATTTGCTACCAAATATTCTCCAATTTCAGCACTCACTTGTTCTGGTGCTTTACGAGCTGCTTTCACAAATGGGAATGTCAAAAGCGTAATATCGCCTTCAAATTCACTACGTGTTTTTTGTAGTTGCACTGCACTTTCTTCTACTTCAAGTCCATAAAGCGACTTCACCGCAGCAACTACAGCCTGTGACAATTTAGTTTCAATCATAATTTTATACTGTTTAATATAATTATCTGTTAATAGTTTTTTGAGTAAAAGTCCTCGAAGAGGGCTAATTATACTTAACCGCTGGTGACCGAAGGGAACCTGCGGTCAGAAAGGTATCTCTTGTTTACCGTCCCTGAAGGGGGCGAATTACATGATGTTAAATCTATGTAATCTATAGGAGATAAAAAATCGAATTAAAAATATTATTTTAGAATCCGATGTATAAGATAGTTACGGCTGATACCACCGAAATTACCACCCACAATATCACCCCCAACAAAATCGGACGGAATCCCACCTGTTTCAAACTCGCCCACGACAATCCCGAACCAATCAAAAACAGAGTATAAATCATTCCATATCGCGCAATTCCAACGGTTTTTGCATACAACTCTGCGCCTTGTGGTATGTATATTGCAATCACCATCGCAACTACATAAAGGAATATAAACCAAGGTATTGCAATCTTGCCTTTACCTCCTTCTTCCTTGTTATATTTATTGTAGAAAACAGAGATAATCAATGTCAACGGAATAATCCACAACGCGCGAATCAATTTAGTCGTAGTCGCAATTTGCAATGCCAATTCGCTCCTTTCTGCTGCAGCGCCCACCACCGACGACGTGTCATGTATTGCAATAGCACACCAATATCCAAACTCTACGTCGGTCATCCCCAATAAGTTGCCAAGCACAGGGAACACAAACAACGCAATAGCATTCAACGCAAAAATCGTCCCAAGCGCCACGGTCATATCATTGTCCTTTGCTTTAATCACAGGCGCAATTGCCGCAATCGCACTCCCACCGCATATTGCCGTACCTCCCGATACCAATGTGCGCGTACCCACATTCACCTTCAATAGTTTACCTATCCACAATCCCAATCCCATAGTCAATGCAATCGAGAATATCGTAAACACAAACCCCGTTTTGCCAGCCTCCATCGCTTCTGTCAAATTCATCCCAAATCCAAGTCCAACTACCGATGCCTGAAGTAATATTTTGGTGAAAATCTTATTGTGTTGCACGAACGGATTACCCACTGTGAATGCCACAATCAACCCCGCCAACAATGCAGTTGCTGGTGTCAAAAATGGCACCAAAAACAACAAAATAATGAATATCGTTTCACGCGTTTTTTGTGATAAATTGAGCATACTACAACACATTATAAAATAAAGTGCAAAGTTACTAAAAAAAAACGAAAAAATATAGAGATTTTTAGTAAAAAATAATTGCCTTTTCTGTGTTGATTATTGTGCATTTTTTATTACCTTTGTAGTTACGAAAAAAATGTAAGATATGAAACCACAACAACAAGTAAATATCAAGAATAAGAGGGCAAGTTTCGACTACGAATTGGTCGAACGTTTCACTGCTGGGTTAGTATTGTATGGTACTGAAATCAAGTCGATTAGAGAGGGTAAAGCGAGTCTTGTCGATACCTATTGTCAGTTTTCAAATGGCGAACTTTGGGTGCGCAATATGCAAATTTCAGCCTATCGTCTTGGTTATTATTACAACCATGATGTCAAGCGCGAACGCAAACTTTTGCTCAATAAACGCGAACTCCGCAAACTCGAGAAAGCCACAAAAGAGACTGGCTACACCATTGTGCCAACCAAACTATTCACTAACGAAAAAGGA
>JAZLEE010000052.1:0-6525 GCA_045615085.1 Candidatus Aphodosoma sp.
CGATTTCAATATGATTGCGAGTAGCACCATTCATCAATCCGAATGTGCTGAATTTCACCACACTATCACGCTCTTGAGCCACAGCATAGCGACGGAGATTGGCCATCTTCTCGTGCGAACTCTCCATCGAGCAGTAGTTCAATCGTGCACCTTCACCCACATATATTTCAGCAATACGCGATGCAAAATATTCAGCATTATCCATCGAGTGGTCACAATCAATCACTTGCAACGATGAGTTAGCCTCTAATATAATAAGGTGTCGGTTCAACCCCATCAACGATTGCCCTGCACGCATCATATTCACAATCTGTAGTGGCAATTGACACTCCACACCACGTGGTATATAAACAAAGAGCCCGTCTTGCACCAACATCGAGTTGAGCATGACGAACGCATCTTTTCTATCATTAAGTATTGTGTTATAATATTTTGCAAGCAATTCAGCATGATGCTCCGATGCATATTTCATCGAACATGCAAATGCACCATTACCAAGGTCAATACAATCCTCGCCACACCACACATCGTTTATTATATAAGCCACATGAGCCTTAATACCAGGCACAGCACAGCGAAACATATCTTCGGCTTTTAATCCGAATGTCAAGCGGTTAATATTCACACCCCAATCTGTTGCCATTGCGTCAAACAATGGGCAGTAGAGATACTCCTCAGTTTTACGAGTTGGGAAATTAACCTTCTCCAACTCTTGAGCCATATAGTCGCGCCCAGCATTGAATATCGATGCCGACTTGGCTACTATCTGTCCGCCAACCTCTCTATATAAATCAATAAATTGTTTTGTCATGTTCTGCATTATTTATTGTGCATTGCTTTAATCCAGTCGTAACCTTTCTCTTCAAGTTCCATTACCAACTCTTTCGGACCCGACATCACGATTCTACCATCTACCAACACGTCTACAATATCTGGCACAATATAGTCCAAAAGGCGTTGATAGTGAGTAATTACGATTGATGCATTTTCTGGAGTTTTCAACATATTCACACCATTTGCCACAATACGCAATGCGTCGATATCCAAACCCGAATCTGTTTCGTCAAGAATCGACAAGCGTGGTTCAAGCATAGCCATTTGGAATATCTCATTACGTTTTTTCTCACCACCCGAAAAACCTTCATTCACTGCACGATTAGCCAATTTACTATCTAATTCCACCAATTGACGTTTCTCACGCATCAATTTCAAGAAGTCGCTCGACGATAATGCTTCCATACCGCGATGTTTGCGTTGTTCATTCACTGCCGCACGCATAAAGTTCACCATACTCACACCTGGTATCTCTACTGGGTATTGAAAACTCATAAACAAACCTTCGCGCGCACGCACTTCTGGTGGCATAGCCAAAAGGTCTTTACCATTAAATGTAACCGAACCACTTGTCACTGTGTATGCTGGGTGACCCGACAACACGTTGCTCAACGTACTTTTACCGGCTCCATTAGGGCCCATAATTGCGTGTACTTCACCTGGTTTCACAGTGAGGGTCAACCCCTTCAATATTTCTTTGCCTGCAATTGAGGCATGTAAATCTTTGATTTCTAACATTTTTATATTATTTATTTGTTTTTATTTTACAAAAAAAGGAACTATTCTATATGCCACAAACACCAAAAACCAAATAACAAATACTATATTTGCTATTTTATTTTGATTTGTACTGAAATAGAGGCTTATACACATTATAGCAAATATCCCAGGCACCGCCACCAATTGGGCAAAATTTGCACTAAATAACACCAACCAAACAAGTGAAACCCAAAAACCTGAATGGATTAAGGCAAAATTTAGTCGTGTGTTCAATTTATAATTTCTACTACCAAGATAATAGTTTATAAACGTAAAAAGCACTAACAACACAACAAACAAAGATATTATAACATCATATTTGCTAAGGATATTTATGTCTATTGTTTTGATAGTTACAATGTTGTCTAAATATTCGAGTAAGATATCCAACGAATCAAACAACCAAAAAATCGAACCAACCAAGATAGCAACAGTTGCAATACCGAAAATAATACTCAAAAACACGCGTCCCGTAATCACCCTAAATATCATCATACCCAACACAAACAACAGCGAAAGCCACATATATTCAGGTTCAAACAACGCTGCCAAACTAAGCAATATCACAATATTAAAGCCAGCCGCCATCTGTGTTTCAAAGTGATACATCTGTATCAACTCTTTTAGTGCAAATATAAAAAACACAATGGCAATATAACTTTCGTCAAAAGGCTGAATATAACTAATTGTGCTTGCCATTATCAAGCCTATGGTGAATATCATTATCGAGCGCACTGGTATAATCTGCAGATTTTCACACACTATCACACCCCAACCCATTATACCAATCATTGCCACAAATCCCAATATATTCCCCACCCAAGTAGGGAGTGTCCACAACACAAAGTGTTTCATGAACATAGTACTAACCATCTCAGGTTGCGATTCATTCACACCATTTTGTCCTCCAAACACAAACCATAACACAGCCCCCACAACCAATGTTATTACGACATTCATCAAACTTGGTTGCGTAAAAAACTTAGTGATATTTATTCGTGCCGTTCTCATTTATTTTATAAATGCTGTATAATTCTTGTGTGATAATCGCCAATGCCGAAAGATTTGTCTTTAGTGTCGAGATTTTTTACGATAAGCGAGCGCAGAGCCGAATTTATTCGAGCTATACCGAGCGTAGTAAAAAATACACCTGAAGGAAGTAATTTGCGAAGCAAAAGCAAGACCATTATGTTAAAAGAATAAATATGTCCTTATGTCTTTCTGTCTAAAAAACTAACGCCGTGAGGACTTTAAGCTTTATCTAATTTTTGTTGATATGCGGGACACTCAAGCCCGCATATCAATAGTTAAGTCATAATTCCGAATGGCAATTGTGCATTATGAATTATGAATTGTGCATTATTTCAATCCACGACCAATAAGCATAGCCTCTGGATTTGGCTCAGCACCACGGAAGTTGCGATACAATTCCATTGGGTCTTCAGTACCACCTTTTTCGAGCAATGTGCGGAATTTAGCAGCAGTTTCTTGGTCGAAGATACCTTTTTCTGTGAACAATGCATAAGCATCTTTATCCAATACCTCAGCCCACAAGTAGCTATAGTAACCAGCGCTATAACCGCCAGCCCAGATGTGGTTGAAGTAAGTTGTACGATAACGTGGAGCGATTTCAGGAATCAAACCAATTTTATCCATCATCTCTTTTTCAAATGCGATAGGGTCAGTGATACCTTCTACCGATTTGAGGTCATGCCAGTTCATATCGAGGATAGCTGCAGCTGTCAACTCAGTAGTCATGAAACCTTGGTTGAATGTAGCCGATGCTTGGATTTTTTCGATGATTTCATTAGGAATCAATTCACCTGTTTGATAGTGTTTTGCATACATTGCAAGCACTTCTGGTTCAAATGCCCAGTTTTCCATGATTTGTGATGGCAATTCTACGAAGTCGCGTGCTACATTAGTACCGCTTACCGATACATAGTTAGCTTTTGCCAACAAACCGTGCAAGCCGTGACCGAATTCGTGGAACATTGTTTCTGCTTCATCCAATGTGAGCAATGATGGAGTAGTTGCAGTTGGTTTTGTGAAGTTACCAATGTTGATTACCACTGGACGAACATCTTTACCCTCTTCGTTGATATATTGTTCACGGAAGTTTGTCATCCATGCACCACCACGTTTCGATGCGCGTGGGAAATAGTCTGTGTAGAAAATACCAATCAACGAACCATCTTTGTCTGTTACTTCAAAGCATTCTGCTTCTGGGTTGAACAATGGCATGTTTTCCAATTTTTTGAAGTTCAAACCATAGAGACGATTAGCCAAAGCAAACATACCAGCGCGAACGTTTTCCATTTGGAAGTATGGTTTGATTTCGTCTTCGCTCATAGCATATTTCTCTTGACGTACTTTTTCTGTATAGTAGTCCCAGTCCCAAGCTTCTACTTTCACGCCGTTGCCTTCTCGGTCAGCAATTGCTTGCATTTCTGCCAATTCTTCTTTTGCTTTTTCGTTAGCAGCTTTAAAGATGTCGAGCAAGAATGAGTTAACTGTTTCTGATTTTTTAGCCATTGTGTCATCGAGAATAAAGTCAGCCGATGTCTCAAAACCAAGCAAATTAGCTTTCTCGATACGCAATTTGATGATTTGCATCACAATCTCTTTGTTGTCATTTTCGTTGTCGTTATTACCGCGGTTGATGTATGCTTTATACACTTTCTCACGCAAGTCACGACGTTCGCTGTATTGCAAGAATGGGATACGGCTTGGGTTTTGCAAACCAATCACCCATTTGCCTTCCATACCTGCTGCTTTTGCTGCTTCAGCTGCTGCTGTACGCACTGCTTCTGGCAAACCAGCCAACTCTTCTTCCGATTCAAGTACAAGTTGGAATGCATTTGTTTCTGCCAACAAGTTGTTACCGAATTTTTGTTGCAATGTAGAGAGTTCTGCATTGATTTCACGCATACGTGCTTGTTCTGCTTCTGGCAATGAGATACCATTACGAACGAATGCGTTATACACTTTATCCAACAAACGATTTTGTTCTACAGTGTAATTCATCGCATCGCGACCTTCATACACCTCTTTCACGCGTTCAAACAAGCGAGCATCCATGTAGATATTGTCGCTGTGTGCGCTCACCATTGGCAATACAACTTCTTGAACTTTAGTCAATTCTTCCGAACCATCACTTTCTGTAATGTTGAAGAATACCAAAGCCACTTTCGACAACAAACGACCTGATTTGTCCATTGCTTCAAGAGTATTCTCGAATGTTGGAGCCTCTGGGTTGTTGATGATAGCCTCGATTTCGGCTTGTTGTTGTTTGATACCTTCTTCAAATGCTGGCAAATAGTGCTCTGCTTTAATTTGTTCAAACGGTGGAACGCCTTCTGGAGTGTTCCATTCAGTCAAAAACGGATTTTCTACCGTTTTAGTTGTACATGCAAACATCATAGCTGCTGTTGCTACTGTTAAAAATAATTTTTTCATTGTTTGTAATAAATATTTAAGTATTAGCATTTTAAGAACTACACTCTATTCAATAATCTCTTTTTATATATGGTTCGCGTGCGCACACACCTACCAACATGCAAAGATAATAAAAAAAAATCATATAACAAAACCTTTATTTTAACAATTTCAATAAACGCGAGAACAATCAAATTTGCTTGAACTGACAGTCTTTGAACTGAAGGTGAAAAAATTGTCGAGCAAACTAATAATCAACAACAAAGTTGTTAATTCTCAACTCTCAACTCCCTCCATACCCTCGGTTCTTCTTTAACTTAGTTGAAAAATATTATGCAAAATGGCATATAATGTCCTCGAAGAGGGCAAATTATACATAACCGCTGCGTGACCAACCAACGGGAGGGAACCTGCGGACAAATAACCATCACACCTCTCGTCCCCATCGGGGGCGAATTTTTGCAATAAGCGAGAGCGGGACCAAGCTTGCTTGAGTCATGCCGAGTATAGCAAAAATCTTGAACAAAACGGAAAAGCTTTCAACTAAACTGACGAAGAACCATACCCTCACCATACCTTCAACATAGGATAAACATATCATAAATATACTATAAATATAGTATAAACATACTATAAATATACTATAACCGAATCCACAACCCAACAAAAACAACACCCCATCAACATAAATCCTCAACAATTTACCAACTTTCAAAAAAAATTATTATCTTTGCACTTAATATCCGAAAGGTTAATTGACCTTGAAATATCGGTTATTGAACCATATCATAAAAAGCAAGCAGAGTATGATTTATCTTAATTTTTTAGCTTTTTAGGCATGGCTCTATCCTTCTGGTCCTTTTGAGCAATGACAAAAGGAACAAAAAAATGAAAAAAACAAATAAAATCATGAAAAAAAAGGTTTTAATGGCAATGAGTGGAGGCATCGACAGTTCTGTCGCTGCAATCGAACTCCGCCGTCAAGGCTACGAACTTAAAGGCGTAACATTCACCCAGTTGACACTCGATTCGCCTGCTGTATCCGAAGCCCGCCAAATGGCAACTGACATGGGTTTCGAACATCACACTCTCGACATGCGTCGCGAGTTTCACAACTCTGTTATTTGCAATTTCATCGACGAATATCTTCATGGTCGCACGCCTAATCCTTGTGTGCAGTGCAACTCGAGCATCAAGTGGGGCATGTTGCAGCAATTTGCCGATGAAATGGGCTGTTTTCACATCGCTACAGGCCATTATGCACGTATCGAATGCACTCCCGAAGGTCGTTATTTCATCCGCAAAGGTGCCGACGAACATAAAGATCAATCCTATTTCCTTTGGCGTTTAACACAAGAAAATCTCTCACGTACAATGTTCCCCCTCGGAGGTTATGCCAAGTCTGAGGTGCGCCAAATCGCACTTGACAACGGTTACGAGCAACTCTCCAAAAAAGGCGAAAGTCAAGAGATTTGCTTTATCCCCGACAATGAT
>JAZLEE010000053.1:0-2801 GCA_045615085.1 Candidatus Aphodosoma sp.
GAGGATTATTGCACAAAAAAAATTTACTACCAAAAACTCTTGACAACCTCACAAAAATTTACTACCTTTGCATCATAATACCTTAAAACAAAACAACATGAAAAAATTATCAACAATCATCTATTTTTTGCTTTGTTCTGCTACACTGCTATTTAGCACAAACAACAACGACAGCATACAAGACCTCATTGCTACCGACATCAACGGAGATACCATAGAAGAACTTTTCACCCCCATCATCCCCGAATTGTGGATAAAAGATTGTGACGAAAAAAAAGTAAAAATCATAATAGTTCAAGACTCAAATTTCACCAAAACAACAAGACTTATCGCACAAGTAGCATTCAAATTCGACATAGCCAACAATTTAACCGATAGCGGATACCTTCTCCAATGGGAATTATCAGACGACATACAACTCATTCACTATGACAACGACGTTCCTATCGAATATCAAAAAAAAATGTACTCCGAAATACTAAAAAACTCATGCCTACAAATGGATTATTATTGGGAACCTGATTTAATCAAAATATACTATAAAGACTACAATAACACAATACCATACATGATACCCATAATCGTAACACCCCTAAGTCAAGAAGAGTTTATAAAAGAAGGTTTTATGAAACGCCACCGTAACGAATATTATACAGAAGAACATTATAAAAGAGATATAGAACGCTGGTGGAAATTCTACCAATACAACTACTAAACTCAAAATCACATAATTAACCATGAAATCTATTATCCACCTCGCCACAGTCCTCATCATCGCTATGGCTTTTGCCTCTTGTGGCAAATCAAATCTCTCCACCGAAGTCCGCAACGACTTTGCCACTCGTCGTGCCTCTCTCAACAACGAAAACCTCTACAGCGTTTTCAATCAACAACTTACCACCAACGAGCGCGATGCTCTCACATTCCTCTACGCCTATATGCCTCTCGGCGATATAGCATGCTACGATGGCAATTTCTTCCTCAAAAACGTACAAACCTCCCTACAAGCACGCGCCGAAATGCCTTGGGGCAAGACTATCCCCGACCGCGAATTCCGCCACTTCGTGCTCCCTGTCCGCGTCAACAACGAAAACCTCGACTCTTCTCGCTGGGTATTCTACAACGAACTAAAACCTCGCATCCAGCATCTTTCTCTCTACGATGCAGTGCTCGAAGTCAACCACTGGTGCCACGAATACGTCACCTACACCCCATCCGACGTTCGCACCTCATCGCCTCTTGCTTCAATCAAAACTGCCTATGCTCGTTGTGGCGAAGAATCTACTTTCCTCGTCGCTGCCCTCCGTTCTGTGGGCATCCCTGCTCGACAAGTCTACACTCCTCGCTGGGCACATACCGACGACAATCACGCTTGGGTCGAAGCTTGGGTCGATGGCGAATGGTACTTCCTCGGTGCTTGCGAACCCGAACCTGTACTCAACCTCGGATGGTTCAACGCACCTGCTTCGCGCGGAATGCTCATGCACACCAAAGTGTTTGGCAAATACGATGGTCCTGAGGAGGTTATGCAACGTACTCCGCTCTTCACCGAAATCAACGTAATCGATAACTATGCCCCTTGCTCACGAGCCGAAGTTCGCATTCTCGACCAAAACAACACCCCAATCGAAGATGCTAACGTGGAATTCAAACTCTACAACTATGCCGAATTCTACACCGTCGCACGCAAAACTACCGACGCCAATGGCACCACTTTCCTCACTGCCGGCAATGGCGATATGCTCGTTTGGGCAACCCACAACGGCAAATTCGGTTACAGCAAACTCTCTTTTGGCAAAGACTCTGTAATTGATATCGTAGTAAATACAATCCCAGGCGATTACTCAAACATGGCAACCCACTATTGTCCCCCTGTCTTAGGGGGACGAGCCCAACGGGCGGAGGGGGTTAATAACTCTCAACTTTCAACTTTCAACTCTCAACTTGATATCATTCCGCCACGCGAATGGGCTAATCTCCCTAATGTTACCGAAGAACAACGTGCCGAAAACAACCGCCGCTTTGCCTACGAAGACTCTATCCGCAATGCCTACATCGCCACTATGTTCGATGAAACAGAAGCTAAAAAATATATCGATTCACTCAACTACAATACTTTCAAGAAACAAAATATCGTTGACATTTTAGTTGCCTCACGAGGCAACCACGCTACAATTATCGAATTTTTCGGAATTCCTCATCATCCTGGCGACAATGAAACTCCTATTGTTGATGACAAAATCCAATTCCTTAACGAACTATCTGCCAAAGATCTCCGCGATATCACAAGCGAAATCATCGATGATCACTACCGCTTATCTTTTATTTATGAACAAGAACCCTATTTTCATATTTATTCTCAATACATCCGCAACCCTCGCGTAGCCAACGAGATGTTGACTCCTTACCGCTCATTCTTCCGCAATGCTATTGACGAGGAGCAACGCATCCAATATCGCAAAAACCCTATGTTGCTCGTCGATTGGGTGCGCAAAAACATCAAAATCGACCCTCAATGCAACCTCGGTGGTGCCCCGATTCAACCTATGGGCGTATGGCATGCCCGCACTGCCGATGCTCGCAGTCGCAACATATTCTTCGTTGCCCTCGCCCGCTCACTCGACATTCCTGCCCGCATCGACGAAGTCACTGGCAAAGTACAACTTGTAAATAATAATTACACTTTCACCGACATCAATTTCGAGTCAGCAGAGCAAACCACAACACCACAAGGCAAACTTGTAGCTACATTCCAACCAACTAAAACACAGTCAGACCCTAAATACTACTACCACTTCTCT
>JAZLEE010000054.1:0-9740 GCA_045615085.1 Candidatus Aphodosoma sp.
CTCAAAATCCTCTTTGTAAAGGAAAATTTTGTGTTTTTCGTACATTACAGGAGCATTTTCATCTTCTGCGAATTTCTTCTTACTCTCAGTGATTGCAAGAAATAAATCATTGTTACGACTACGTTTCACATCAAGGTAATAAATACGTTTACCTGCTTTTACTGACTTAGAGAACACAATTTCTTGCTCTTTTCTCTCATTTTTGAATTCTTCCATATCAATACAACTCTGTTTTAAATATCTGACTATCAGTTAGTCAGACGAAATTAAAATGTTTTATTAAGATAAATAAATAGTGTTTATTTTCAATCCCCAAAGTTGTAATTTTTTTTTGATATAACAAAATATTTTTTAATATTTTTTCAAAAAAAATTAAATTCCACAGCGCAAATACACATAACTCACTGATTAACAAAACAATAAGCCTCAACATTAAATTTATCGACATACACCTATAATTTATCATTTTTTTTTTGTATCTTTGCATCTTGAAAAATCAACTGAACACAATGATAAACAGAGCTCTTATAAGAATGAAAGTAGCACAGGTATTATATGCTTGTACTGCTAAAGAAAACAGCGACCTCGTGTCTGCCGAAAACGAATTGCAATCTAGTCTACAAAAGTCATACGACTTGTATCACTATATATTGCTTCTCATCGCAGAATCTCGTCGATACACAGAACTTAAAGCTGATGCTATACGCAATCGCATCGGCGGTGTTCGCGTGAACGAAATGTACAACGAACAATTTATGAACAATAAATTTGCTCGTCAACTCGGCGAAAACATAGACCTATATCGTTATGCTAATGATCACGGTCTATCTTGGTCCGAAAAAACAGACTTCATCAAAGCTTTCATTCAACAAATCAGCCGTAGCGAATATTACTACCACTACACTGCTAAAAAAGTTTCAACTTATGGCGAAGACAAAAAATTCTGGCGCGATGTAATCGCTAACGAATTTGAAAACAACAATGAATTACATGCCATCCTCGAAACCGAATCTATATATTGGAGCGACGACCTAGACATCATTACAAGTTTTGTTGAAAAAACAATCAAACAATTCAAAGAAGAAAACGGAGCCGAACAACCTCTCCTCCCAATGTTCAAGGAGGAAGCAGACAAATCTTTTGCTACTCAACTTCTCGATTCGGTTATTCTCAACAAACAAAAATTAGACGAAATTATATCTAAATATCTCATCAATTGGGACCTCGACCGAGTTGCTACAATGGATATAATCATCCTAAAAGCAGCTATTGCCGAATTGCTATATTTTTCTTCTATTCCTGTAAATGTTACATTGAACGAATATATAGAAATCGCAAAATTCTATGGTTCTCCAAAAAGTAGCAAATTCATCAATGGTATTCTCGACAAAGTAGTGAAAGACCTCAGACAAACAAGCGAGCTTGCAAAATTCAAAGCTGGAGCCAAAGTAACTAATACTGAATCAGAACAAAACAAATAATAAAAAATTCAATTAACAAATACTTAATAAATAAATTTATATGCTAACAACTATTTTATTACAAGCAACTACAGAAGGCGCACAAGGTGCGGGTTGGGCAAATATGGGTATGATTCTACTCATCTTCGTAATCTTCTATTTCTTCATGATTCGCCCTCAAACTAAACGCCAAAAAGAGATTAAAAAATTCCAAGATTCTCTCGAGAATGGAAAATCTGTTATCACACAAGGTGGTATTTATGGTCGCGTAAAAGAAGTGAAAGACAATTATGTACTCGTCGAAATTGCTGATGGTGTAAAAATCCGCGTAAACAAAAACATGGTATTTGACTCACCTGAAGATGCAACTCAACAACCAACAAAATAATCTTTAAACTATGAATATTCAACGCTTTTTGGAATACATTAAGCGACAAGGAAATAAAGTTGCTACATTCTTTAAATCACGGGATGTAGTGACTTTTTTGTTATTTTTCTTGCTTGCTTTCTTTATGTGGCACTCTTATACTGCTGGTACTCAACGTGAAATCAGCAAAAAAATTCCAATAAAATACATTGGAATTCCTCATAATGTAAGTCTTGAAAAGAAATTACCATACACCCTAAAATTTGTAATCAAAGACCAAGGAAAAACTATCTGGAATTACAAAAACTCTTTATTTGATACTCTAACTATCGACCTATCTAACCATTTTAATAACGACAACAAAATATTAGAGATTAGATACGAAGAACATTTCAACAAAATATCATCGCTACTATCGCCATCAACAAAAATCATTGAATTAACACCTGGATATTTTCAATCTTCATACATCAAACTACACACTAAGCAAGTGCCAGTTGTAACAAGTAATGTAATAAAACTTGCGCCACAACACGTAATGTATGACACAATCTCCATTTCTCCAAAATATATTACTTTAGTAGGTACGGCCGAAGCTATTGACACAATATCATACCTCTATCTCGAACCTATTACAAGCGAATTCAACAAAACTAAAACTATCCCTGTTAATATCCAAAAACCTAATAATGTAGAGCTTGATTACTCTTCAGTCAACGTAACCATTCCAGTTGAAATGTGTACAGAGAAAGAAGTCATAGTGCCAATTACTGTCGAGAACCTACCTAAAGGAGTATCTATCAAAACATTCCCCTCTGAAGTTAAAATAAGATTTAGTGTTGGATTAAGCCATTACAACAAAGTCACCGAAGAGACTTTTCTTGCCATATTAGACTACAACGACATAATAAATAACCCAGAAGATTATACAACTACCCTACAAATCGATTATACTTCTGGATACATATTCAATATTCAAATCAATCCATCTGAAGTTGAATTCTTAATAGAAAACATCAAATGATAAAAATTGGCATCACTGGCGGTATTGGTTCTGGCAAAAGTGTTATTTCACGCATATTGCGTCTCTTGAATTATCCAGTTTATGATTCTGACTTCTGGGCTAAAGAGTTAATGAATAATAACCCTACAATTCAACAATCTCTAACTGAACGCTTTGGCCCCGAAACATACCAAAACAATACCCTCAACAGACCATTCTTAGCTCAACAAATATTCAACAACGACGATGCTCGACTATTCGTCAATTCAATAGTACACCCAATCGTTAGTCAACACTTCCTCGATTGGACTGAAAACCAAAACTCTGAATTAGTATTCATCGAAAGCGCAATACTATTCAGTAGCGGTCTTGACAAAATAATCGATACAACCATATTTGTCGATGCTCCACAACAAATTAGACTCCAACGCGCTAAGCTTCGCGACAATTCTACCGACACTGCAATCCTAGCCCGCATAAACTCTCAAAGTCAAGAAGAATTATACGCAAAAAAACACTCCAAATACATCATTAATAACGACAATCAACTACTAATCCCTCAAATTACAACTATCATAAAGGAACTTCTTTGAACTCCTTAAAATATATTTTACAAAACATGGTTACTCCTCAAAAGAAAACAACCGTAAAAAAACAAAAATCAAAAACACTCAATACAAAACCAACTTTAAGAAAACGAATTTGGCGCTACACCTATCGAACCGCACTCATCTTATGGCTCCTATCAATTATTTTTGTTGTTGTCCTAAAATATGTGCCTGTCTACTTTACCCCTCTAATGATCCTACGTAGTTGCCAATCTACTATTGATGGCAAAAGACCACGAAATGACAAATCATGGGTTGATATAGAAGACATTTCTAATTATTTTGCAATTGCTTGTATTGCTAGTGAAGATAACTTATTCATGAAACACAACGGATTCTCCGAACGCGCAATTAAACAAGCCATAACCGAACGCCTTGAAGGCAAACGCATCAGAGGAGGTAGCACAATCTCTCAACAAACGGCCAAAAATGTTTTTACATTTGGCACTCGCACATGGTTTCGCAAAGGAGTAGAAACATACTACACTATACTAATAGAACTTATATGGGGCAAAGAACGAATAATGGAAGTATATCTCAATATCGTTGAATTAGGCGATGGTATATACGGAGCCGAAGCTGCTGCTAAACACTATTGGGGAATACCTGCTAAAAAACTAAATAAACAACAAGCAGCACTAATGGCGGCAGCACTACCAAATCCTCTACACTATAGCATAATAAAACCTGGTCCATATATGCAAAAACGCCAAAAACAGATATTAGACTTAATGCCTAAAATGGGAACAATCGAATTCCTCAACTACAAATAATAATAACTTAATATAATAAAAGAGACTTAATCAATTTTATTTTGATTAAGCCTCTTTTATTTTAACGTATATAATACCTATTGAAACATCATTGTATCATCAATTTCTTATTCGCTCTATTCGCATTGTGTCAAGTTTTAACAACAAGAACAACAATATCGTAAAACCTAAAAACGACGAACCGCCATAACTAAAAAATGGCAAAGGAATACCAATAACAGGAACAAGACCAAGCACCATTCCTACATTAATAAATAAGTGAAATGCAAATATACCCATAACAGAATATGCATATACTCGGGTAAATCTATTATCTTGACGTTCCGCTATATGAACAAGTCGATATAAAAACAACAAATAAACAATCAAAACTCCAGCAGAACCAAGAAAACCCCACTCTTCTCCCACTGTACAAAATATAAAGTCAGTATGCTGTTCTGGCACATATCTCAATTTAGTCTGAGTACCTTGTAAAAAACCTTTTCCAAAAAATCCCCCCGAACCAATCGCTATTCGCGCTTGATTAGTATTATATCCAATTCCCCTAGGATCATCTGTCATACCAAGCAATAATTGAATACGATTTTGTTGATGTGGCATCAGAACATTATTAAATATATACTCCGCCGAAAAACAATAGAAAGAACCAATCAACACAAACAACCCTATAAATAAATAAGATTTTCGCCAAGAAATAAACGCCAATACACAAAGATAAACAAATGCTATAACAACCAAAGCCATCATTACGTAGACAAAATTCAAATGTATTAACCACTTATGAATAACAAAGGCCAACGTAAAGATTCCAATAGGCAAACTAGTCAATATCCATAGATGTAACTTATCTTTTTGGTAAACTCGCAAGAAAATTAAAGATATTAAATAGCATAATAATAAACCCAAAAACAGACCCAAAGACGCACCTTCTATACCCAATAAAAGAACTACACTAAACCTAATTACCACGACAAACAATAGTATAGCACACACGCCCAACACAGGAATCAATCCAGGCTAACCTTCTCTATAAAGCATAAAAATAAACGACAAATAGACTAGTGCTGAACCCGTCTCACTCTGAGCCACAATAATCAACATAGGCAATAAAATCATAGACCCTATAATAGAATAACTACGAGGAGTTAATCTAAACTGTGGGTGACTCATAAACTTGGCCAATGCCAATGCCGTTATAAATTTAGAAAATTCGGCAGGTTGCAACCTTAATGGCCCAATACTCAACCACGAGCGCGAACCTTTAATATCGTCTGCTACAAGCAAAGTCACAATAAGCAACACTATCATCAATCCATACAACAAATATGGAACAGCGGTGATGAGTCGACTATCAGTGAAAATTATTACTGTTGCAACCATCAAACTAAGCCCTATCCACATCATCTGCATGCCAGAGTGAGAATGAATATCAAATATCGACATCTGATCCTCCGACACACTTGCACCATATATATTCACCAAACCAAACACCACGAGGGCGATATACAACCATATCGCCACTTTATCCAACGCTTGTATAACACTAAAATTTCTTGACATCGGTATTTAAAACAGAAGTTTTCATTCGATTAAACAAATCTGTACGAGTTATCTCGCCAGTCAAATATTGTTCTATGCACAAAGTGGCTATCGGACAAGCCCACATTGAACCAAAGCCGGCATTCTCTATAATCACAGCTATTGCAATTTGAGGATTTTCGCGAGGAGCATAACCAAAAAATATTGAGTGTGGTCTTCCTCCTGAATTGTCAGTAGTACCAGTTTTACCACACATCGACACATTCGGCACTTTATAATAACGACCAGTACCATATTCACATACTCTCCACATCCCCTCTTGCACTACCTCATAATGTTTTGCCTCAACATTTGCCTCATGACGACGTGTCAACATAGAGTCACTTTTATTCAAATGAGGTGTGATATAATAACCACTATTGGCAATAACAGCAACGGCATTTGCCAACTGTATCGGTGTCACCAACACTTCACCTTGACCAATAGAATTAGAACGAATAGTAGATGCTTTCCACCCTTTTTTGCCATAGATTTTATCATACGATTGTTCTCTATATATCGCTCCATCTTTCAAACCCACAACATCAGAGTCGGTCCATTTGGGGCCTAAACCAAAACTCATGATATCTTCACGCCAAAGCGTATAGTTCTCTTTAAATTTGACATTACCCTCTCCGTAGCCATCTCGCTCAAGCGTTGTTTTATATGCCAACCAAAAGAAAGGATTACAACTCTCCTGAATAGCCTCTTCAAGCGAAACTGGAGAACCATGGTGGTGTGTACATTTTATAGGGGTTGAACCCGGGCCACTACAAGGGAATTTGGTATATTTGGTTATTCCACCCTCTTGTAAGCACACCAACGCTTGCAATGTTTTGAATGTTGAACCTGGCGAATATTGGCCTTGCACTGCTCGATTAAGCAATGGTTTAGTCTTATCCTTTTGTAATATCGGATAATATTCCGAGCGCAAACGTCCAACCAACAAAGACGGATTCCACGTTGGATTAGATGCCATTGCCAAAATTTCCCCCGTCGCTGGTTCTATCGCAACAACACTACCAATCTTACCTTGCAACAACTCTTCTGCCACCATCTGCAAATCAATATCCAACGTAGTTGTAATATCCACACCCGACACTGGCATCACATCCTCCTCACCATCTTTATATCTACCTTGAATTCTACCGCGAGAATCTCGCAATAAGATCTCCACACCATTCACTCCACGCAACTCTTTCTCATACGACAATTCCAACCCATCAACTCCGGCATAATCGCCTAATCGATACGTAGGATCACGTTCAATTTGCTTTTTATTCACCTCTCCAATCGACCCAAAAACATGAGCACCACAAGGATAACTATAATTACGCAAAGTACGACCTTGAACCGAAAATCCCGGGAATTTACGCAAATGCTCTTGAATCATAGCATAATCCTCAGGTGATAGTTGAGTTATAAATCGCTGTGGCGTCAATGGCGAATATCCTGGATTCTTTCGCTTATCCTTAATTTGCACCATACGCTCCTCAAACTGCTCGTAGGTAATACCCAATAAATTACAAAATTCAAGCGTATCAATAGGAGTCTTGGCTTTATGCAAATCACTAAGGTCTTTCATCGTAACCATCAAATCGTAAGTCGGTTGATTATACACCAACAACTTACCATTTCTATCATATATCAACCCTCGTGAAGCATAAATCGGCTTACGATAAAACGCATTATCGCCAGCCGCTTCGCTATAGTCCTCCAACAACTGCAGTTGCACTAATCGACCCACGAATATCGCAACAAAAAAGGCAAGAACTATATAAATTATTATACTCCTATCCTTATATTTATCATTCAACATATCCTATTTTCTTATCTTTTCCAAAGTCAAAACTAACACTAAAGTAATCAACGAACTAACCAATGCTTTCAACAACACCATCCAAAAATACACCATCGAAAATGCTTCCAACCAAAACAACATCAAATGATGCACAAACACTATCAAAACTATATACTTCAAATAGTTCACACCCATAGTCCTAAAACGTGGCATAATCCTATCTTGTTCTTCTTGTGTCGACACCAATCGCAATATATATGGTCGCAAAAATGCAATCATTGTTGTCGCCATCGCATGTATTCCCCATGTATTAGAAAAAACATCAATCACCAAACCCAGCACAAATCCAATCACTATCAAAGACATACGATTGATATGAATCGGAAGTGCAATTATAAGATAAACATATAAAAATGGATTTATTACATTTGCAATTTGGATGTTATTAAACAACAAGACTTGAAAAAAAACAAGTCCTACAAACCACGAAATAAATTCTATTGTATTTTTCATTTTCCAATTGATTTTTGAAGGTCCGACAACTCATGCTTATTCTTATAGGAGGCAATTGTCACATACGAAAGCGACTGAAAATCTACAGCAAGCGAAACGTCTATATCACAAAACATCGTATGCTCAACTAACGTCACTTTATCCACTGTGCCTATCAAAATACCTTCTGGGAATATTGCCGAAAAACCACTCGTCACTACCGAATCTCCCGCCACAACTGTTGTATGATTTGGTATCTCCTCCAATTTTGCATAGTTAGGGCTTTTTCCTTTCCAAACCACTGGACCCAAAACCCCATTGCTCTTAATCTTTGCACTAATAATCTGATCCGGATTTATTATTGGCAGCACTACAGAATAGTTGTTGCTAACTCGCAACACCACACCAACAACACCCTGCGGAGCAAAAACACCCATATCCGCCTCAACTCCATGCGCACTGCCCTTGTCTACAATAATGTAGTTTTGCAAATCATACACACTATTATACACCACTTTTGCCGAAATATACTCTATATTGCCGTCAACATCAACATTACTATGGATTGAATCCAAAAGATTAACCTTCGATTCAATGTCCGACATCTCACTACGCAAACGCACATTTTCTTCTGCCAACAATCTATTTGTCTCTGCCAACCCAAAGTAATCTGTCACTGAGGTAGCAACACCATATGTCCATGCAGATAAAGTTGTCGCATAACGAAATGCAACCGAACGTTGTAATTCATTTTTATTTACCACAAGCATAAAAGCCAACAACTCCAATACGACAAAAAGAATAAAGGCCAAATGCTTATATAAAAAATCTAAAATCTTATTCATTCTTCCAGAATATTAGTAATGAGTATCAAATCAACATCAAACACAAGTCCGACCTATCCAACATGTCAGACGAGTCAGACAGTCGAACGGGTCGGACAATATCCACTATCCAAATTCCTTATCTAAGCAAGAAACGGAATTTATCAATATTTTTCAATGCAATACCAGTACCACGAGCCACTGAACGCAATGGGTCCTCTGCAACATGGAACTGTATTTGAACTTTATCAGTCAAACGTTTTGCCAAACCTTTAAGCAACGCACCACCACCAGCAAGATAAATACCATTAGTAACCAAGTCGGCATACAATTCTGGTGGAGTTTCTTCCAATGCAGCAAGGATAGCAGTCTCTATCTTCGAAATTGACTTATCCAAGCAGTGTGCAATCTCTTGATAAGAAACTGGCACTTCCATCGGCAATGCAGTAATACGATTAGGACCTACAACCTTCATATCTGCCGGTGCATCATCTCCAAGATCAATAAGAGCCGAACCAACCTCTTTCTTAATTCGCTCTGCCATCACCTCGCCAACTTTGATATTATGTTGACGGAACATATAGTCCATAATATCTTGTGTAAATGCATCACCAGCCACACGAATCGATTTATCAGTAACAATACCACCCAACGAAATCACAGCAATCTCTGTAGTACCACCACCGATATCAACCACCATATTACCCTCTGGTGCTTCCACATCAAGACCAATACCCAACGCAGCCGCCATTGGTTCAAAAATCATATATACATCACGTCCTCCAGCATGTTCTGCCGAGTCGCGCACCGCACGAATTTCCACCTCAGTACTTC
>JAZLEE010000055.1:0-2436 GCA_045615085.1 Candidatus Aphodosoma sp.
AGACCTGCATCAATTGCAGCCTGAGCGATAGCTTCGTCGCCCAACATCAATAATTTTTCCATTGTTATTAGTTTAATGATTAAAGATTAGTTTTATTTTAGTAACTAATTAAGTTGATTGGTCTAATTAGATATGTTTTGACTTTATCAATAGTTTCTATTCCCAAAAATCGAACTGCCAATTCTCACAATCGTTGCCCCTTCTTCGATAGCAATAGGGTAGTCGCCCGACATTCCCATCGACACCTCGCAGAAATAGTCGCATCCGTCGAACACCTCGTCTCTCAAACGCTCGAATGTTGCCTTTATTGCTTTAAATTCAGCGCGTATCTTCGCTTCGTCATCAGTCAACGAAGCCATCCCCATCACGCCGCAGATGCGGATATGTGGGTGCATTGCAATGAATTCGTCGCTCAACATCTCGATTGCCTCCTCGGGTGTGAATCCTTGCTTGCTCTCTTCTTGAGCTACGTGCAACTCAATGAGCACATCTTGCACCTTATCTATTTTAGCAGCACATTTCTCCACTTCGTCGAATAAACGCTCGTTGGCCATACTGTGTATTAGCGTAGCATGAGGCACTACCATCTTCACTTTGTTAGTTTGCAAGTTGCCAATGAAGTGCCACTCTATGTCTGAAGGCAATACCTCCACCTTGGCAACTAACTCTTGAGGACGGCTCTCAGCAAAAACACGCTCACCTGCAGCATAAGCCTCTTGGATAGCCTCTGCCGGATGAAATTTTGATACACATGCCAATTCTACATCGGCCGGTATGCCTTTGCGTATTTCGCTCAAATTAGTTTTTATGCTCATTGTGTCAATGTTTCATTTTGCTCAACTCTTAACTCTCAATTCTTAATTCTCAGGCGCTTCGTATTTGTATACGTCCAAAATCTTAGTTTCGGTGATAGATGCAATTTCATAGTCGCACATGCTGCCTTCCATACCTTTTACAAGTGCTTTCACTGCATCTTGAAAGTCCACTGCTTGCACCATCATGGTTTGGGCAATACGCTTTTCAACTCCCTTTTCTTCATCAAGAGATACATAATTCACACGGCAACGGAACCATTTATATTCGTCCAAATCGTCGTTGAAAAACATCTCAGTAATCTTGCAACGCTTCACCGCCGACACCGTAAATTCGCCTGTAGCATACGCCTGACACTCTTTGCAAATACGCGCTTCTGCCTCTGTAAACGACAAAGCATCAACCATATATGGTTCGGTTACTTTTTTTGCTAATCCATCTTCACCTGTGCGTTCGTATGTCACCTTGCATTCAAACCAATTATTCATAGTTTATCAAATTTTATGCGTAAATATGTTATATATGTATGAGATGTTTAATCTTTTATCTCATGTTTTGAATCTTATGTCCATTAAATGTGCAAATATACAATTTTTTTTTTATACAACACGCATATAACTCAAAAAAAAATTGTAATTTTGCATTATCAAATTAAACGTAACTGAAATACTACATTCTAAGAAAGAAAAAACATAACATAAACAATTTATTTTTAATCAACTATGAAAAAGAATCTTATTTTCGCAGCCCTTTTGGCTTTGATTTTTTCGTCTTGTGCAACTCGCGTAAAAGAACCTGTATTCAACTTCCAAGGCAAAATGCTCCAACTTGTCGAACTCAATGGTGCTGCTTATGATGCAAAATCAACAATGGAACCTATCACATTCATGTTCTCTGATGAGGCAGTGGCTGATGGTGTTTATAAAGTTAATGGTCACTCTGGTTGCAACCAATTCTTCGGACAATATAAAGCCTCTAATGGTTCTATCAAATTCCTAGGTGTTGGTATGACTCGCCGTATGTGCGACGAAAAATCTAATAATATCGAAATGCAAATCTCTAAACTCCTCGAAACTGCAAATGCCTACAAAGCCGAAAAAGGTAAAGTGACAATCTACAACGGCAAAACTCCTCTCGCAGTATTCGAAGTGAAATAGAATTTATTCTCAACTCTCAATTCTCAATTCTCAATTAATGAATTTGTTTTACGCCCCTGATATACTACAAACCCTTACTCTTCCCGAAGAAGAGTCGCAACATTGCGCCAAAGTTCTCCGCATGAAGGCTGGCGAGCGCATTCATATCATTGATGGAGTAGGCGGACTCTACGAAGCAGAAATACTTGAGGCTCACCCTAAACGCACTCAAGTCAACATAATCAGCGAGCAACACGAGTATGGTCGACGCCCGTTCCGACTACATCTTGCTGTGGCCCCAACCAAAAATATCGACCGCTTCGAATGGTTTGTTGAGAAAGCTACTGAGATAGGTTTCGACGAACTCACTCCGCTCTGCTGTCGCTATTCCGAACGCAAGGTCATTAAACCCGAGCGTATCGAAAAAATCCTCGTTTCGGCAGCCAAGCAGAGCCTCAAAGCCTATGTTCCTCGCCTTAATCCGATG
>JAZLEE010000056.1:0-4504 GCA_045615085.1 Candidatus Aphodosoma sp.
GTGTTGGCTGTTGTTCTTGCGGTTATGTATGTCCTGATGCTTGTATTTCTGTTTATAAAGTAACCCTCTAAAAGTTGTCCAAAGGCTATGGAAGAAATTAAATTAATGAAAGGTAATGAGGCTTTCGCTCACGCTGCAGTACGTAGCGGTTGCGACGGCTATTTTGGTTATCCTATTACCCCTCAATCTGAGGTTATGGAAACCCTACAAGAACTCAAACCTTGGGAAGAAACTGGTATGGTGGTTCTTCAAGCAGAGAGTGAAGTGTCAGCAATCAACATGGTTTATGCAGGTGCTGCATGTGGTAAAAAACTTATGACATCGTCATCTTCACCAGGTGTATCTTTGAAACAAGAGGGTATCTCTTATATCGCTGCTGCTGAGCTTCCTTGTTTGATTCTCAACGTAATGCGTGGCGGTCCTGGTCTTGGTACAATCCAACCTTCACAAGCAGACTATTTCCAATCAGTAAAAGGTGGTGGTCACGGTGACTATCATATGATTGTTCTCGCTCCATCTACAGTTCAAGAAATGGCTGACTTCGTTGACCTTGGCTATGAATTGGCATTCAAATATCGTAACCCTGTTTTGATGTTGTCAGATGGTGTTATCGGTCAAATGATGGAAAAAGTTGTATTGCCTCCATTCAAACCACGTCGTTCTATGGAAGAAGTTATCGCACAATGTCCATGGGCTACAACAGGTAGAGTAGGTCGCGACCACAATATTATTACTTCTTTGGCTCTTGAGTCAGAAGTTATGGAAGCAACTAACAACCGTCTCCAAGCTAAATATCGCGAAATCGAAGAAAACGAAGTTCGTTTCGAAGAATATATGCTCGACGATGCTGAATATGTATTCGTAGCATTCGGTTCTTCAGCTCGTATCTGTAAACAAGCTGTTGAATATGCACGCGCAGAAGGTATCAAAGTTGGTGTATTGCGTCCAATCACATTGTTCCCATTCCCAACTAAAAAAATCCAAGAACTTGCAACTAAAGTAAAAGGCTTCATGTCTATCGAAATGAGTGCAGGTCAAATGGTTGAAGATGTTCGCTTGGCTGTTAACGGTTCTAAACCAGTTGGTTTCTATGGCCGTCAAGGTGGTATCATCCCTTCAGCTGAAGAAGCTCTTGAAGCACTTAAAACACAAATTATTAAATGATTACAGAGATGACAAAACAAGATATTATTAAACCCGAAAATTTGGTTTACGGCAAAACCAAAGTCTTGACCGACAATATCATGCACTATTGTCCAGGTTGTTCACACGGTGTTATCCACAAACTTATTGCCGAAGTAATCGAAGAAATGGGCATTCAAGAAAAAACTATTGGTATCGCTCCTGTAGGTTGCTCTGTATTCGCTTACAACTATCTTGATATCGATATGCAAGAAGCTGCTCACGGTCGTGCACCTGCACTCGCTACAGCTATCAAACGTTTGATGCCAGACAAAGTTGTTTTCACTTATCAAGGTGATGGTGACTTGGCTGCTATCGGTACTGCTGAAACTATCCACGCTTGTAACCGTGGCGAAAATATCGTTATCTTCTTCGTTAACAACGGTATCTACGGTATGACTGGTGGTCAAATGGCTCCAACTACTCTCGAAGGTATGAAAACAGCTACTTGTCCTTACGGCCGTAACACAGATATGTATGGTTTCCCATTGCGTATTTCTGATCTCTTGAAAGAAATCGATGGTACTTGCTACGTAACACGTCAATCAGTTCACAAAACTGCTAGCATCGTACGTGCTAAAAAAGCAATCCGCAAAGCATTCCAAAACTCAATTGACGGTAAAGGTACTTCTATCGTAGAATTCGTATCGCACTGTAACACAAACTGGAAAATGACTCCAGTTCAATCAAATGCTTGGATGGAAGAGCACATGTTTGCTAAATATCCTCTTGGTGACTTGAAAGACACTCCAAAAAAACGTTTCGACGAAATTAATCATCTCTAATCCTAAATTATGAATGATTGTGCGAAAGGTAGGCTCGTAAAGGAGTTTTCTTCTGATGTATGCCTAACCGAAGCCAATTATCTATAATTTTTTAACAACTAAAAAATTATGAAAAAAGAAATTATCATAGCTGGATTTGGTGGACAAGGTGTTCTTTCAATGGGTAAGATTCTTGCTTACGCAGGTCTTATGCAAGGTAAAGAGGTAACTTGGATGCCTGCTTATGGTCCAGAACAACGTGGTGGTACTGCCAACGTTACTGTCATCCTTTCTGATGATCCAATCGCATCTCCATTGTTGCAAAAATACGACATCGTTGTCGTTCTTAACCAACCTTCAATGGACAAATTCGAATCTCGCGTTAAACCAGGTGGTATTTTGATTTTCGACCCAAATGGTATGACACGTGTTCCAGAACGCAAAGATATCAATGTATATCGCATCCCTGCAACTGACACAGCTGCAGCTCTTGGTCAAGCTAAAACATTCAACATGTTCGTACTTGGTGGTCTTTTGAAAGTAGATCCAGTTGTAGAACTTGACAAAGTTATGCTTGGTCTTAAAAAATCATTGCCAGAACGTCACCATAAACTTCTCCCTGCTAACGAAGCAGCTATGTTGAAAGGTGGTGAAATCATCGAAAAACTCTAATTTAACGATTAGATAATAGAAAACCTCATTCGGTATCCTGTAATGAACCCCAAAAGTTGAACATAAAACTTTTGGGGTTTGTTATATGTATAAGAAACATTCTATTGAAGAACGATTAGAGGCCGTAAAAAAATGTTTATTGGGTCATTCTCCCAAAACCATTGGTCAAGCGATGGGTATTAGTAGTCATGAAATATCCGAATGGCTTCTTCTTTATAAGTCTAAAGGGTATGCAGGTTTGCAAAAACGCCCAATGAAGCATGCCACTTTTGCCGAAAAATGCGAAATTGTTTGTGAGTATGCAGAAAATGGTATACCTTTGTACAGAGTTTGCGCAGAGCATAGTGTTTCACAATCAGCTGTAAAGCGTTGGACGCGCATATACCGCAAATGTGGATATGAAGCATTGCGCACAATTAAGCCACAAGGAACAGGTCGTAAAAATATGGGACGTCCCAAGAAACAAGAACCGCAGACAGAGTTAGAGCGTTTGCGTTATGAGAATGAATATTTGCGTGCAGAGGTAGCATTGCTAAAAAAAGTAAGGGCTTTGATGGAAGAAAAGGAGAAGCGTCTACAAGAGATTGGGCGCAAGCCATCCAAACATTAAAGCCAGAACATAGTCTTGATTTACTCCTTGAAATCAAGGGGATGGCTCGTACAACATATTATTATAATATACGTCCGATAAAGGATAAGTATGCGCAAATACGCAAGGATATAATACGTATATTTAAGAAGAACAAAGGACGTTATGGATATCGTCGAGTATACCAACAACTACGTGCAGAAGGTATAAACATCAACCACAAAACAGTAGCCAAACTAATGGTAGAAATGGGCTTATATGCTCGAAAGCCAAAGTTACGTTACCGCTCTTATAAAGGAGAAGTAGGTAGAATTGCACCTAATGTCCTTCAGCGTAATTTTGCTACCGACGCGCCTAATCGCAAGTGGACGACTGATGTATCACAAGTAGATATACATGGCAAGAAATGCTATATATCACCTATATTGGATATGTGGAACGGAGAGATCATCAGCTACGTAATATCTGATCGTCCCGACTTGAAGATGGTAGTAGATATGTTGCAGAAAGCGTTCCGAAATCATCCGCAGACAAACGGTCTAATAATGCACTCTGATCAGGGATGGCACTATCAACATACGCGTTATCAATATCTATTGCGAGAACATGGTATCACGCAGAGTATGTCCCGTAAAGGTAATTGCTTGGACAACTCGGTTATGGAGAATTTTTTCGGTATAATGAAGAACGAACTGCTCTATAACAATCGATGGGAGAATATTGAGGACTTTAAGGCTGCACTGAAAGATTATATCAAATACTACAACAACGAACGTATCAAGCTAAAATTGAAAATGAGCCCAGTACAATACCGAACTCATTTTCAAAATAAAATTAAATAGATTTTTTAATCCGTCCAACTTTTTGGGGTCACTTCATTTACGCTCAGGGGTATTTTTATGATAAAAAATTTTACGCTCAGGGGTATTTTTGTGATAAAAAATTTTACGCTCAGCGGTATTTTAGTAGAGGGGGCTAGACGTATAGGAAAATCTACTTTGGTTGAGCAGTTTGCTAAGCAAGAATATGAGTCGTAAAAAGATGGGGCGGTGATGTGTCTTCCTGTTTATTTTACACCCTATTTGTAATTTATGTTCTACAACACGTTTTTTCGTAAAAGATGTAAAAAAACGAAAAAAAACGAATAAAAGAGTATAATTTTAGAGGCAAAAAAAATTATATTTTAGTAAAAATTTGTTTGATAAACTATATAATAATAGGTGTAGCCAAAATGGTTGCATCTATTATTTTGTTGTATATTAGATTGTTGTGCGGAATGTTTAGTGTAAGAAATGAA
>JAZLEE010000057.1:0-6110 GCA_045615085.1 Candidatus Aphodosoma sp.
TACTGAGGAGATAATTGGGGCTTATTTCAATCATCGTTGTCACGATCGCTATGCATTTAAACCTGAATATGCAACGCAACGCGACCTTGAAAACAGTTTCAAACGCAATGGGCTATTGCCTCAATATGAGGAAGTTTTGGACAAACTTTTGTCGCTTTATTGTGAAGTGATTTTCCTTGAAGATCGTGCTAACCCTGGTTATTATCACCCACGCATCAATGTGATGAAGTCGCAATCGTGTGCAGAACTCTCGGACCACGAAAAGTGGTGTATCCAACGTATCCACGATGAATATTTCTATCATCGTCATACTAATCAATGGAGCACGGAGGCTATGCGCAAATTGCCTGCATTGCTTAATACAACAGATATGCTTGTTTGTGGCGAGGACCTTGGTATGGTGCCAGCTTGTGTGCCTGATGTGATGGGACAATTGCAAATTCTCTCGCTTGAGGTGCAACGTATGCCTAAGGAGACTACTCAACGATATGTTGACCTTCATAATGTACCTTATCTATCTGTTTGTTGTACAGGTACTCACGACACAAGTCCTATGCGCATGTGGTGGCGCGAAAATCGTGAGAATACTCAATGGTTCTATAACAATATTCTTCATCAAGGTGGTGCTGCTCCTGAAGATTTAACTCCCGAGCTTGCACAACAAATTGTTGATATGCACGTTAATAGTAAAAGTATGTGGGCTATTCTCCCATGGCAGGACTATATGGCTTGTGATGGTAATAGTCGATATCCAAACCCTGAGGGCGAGCGTATCAATGACCCAAGTAATCCACGCCACATTTGGTGCTGGCGTATGCATGTTGAATTATAATAATTAATAAAAATGATATGAAAAAAATTGTATTAACTCTTGTTGTGGCTATTGTAGCTACTTCTTTTGCGTTCGGACAAGCTAAACGCGAAAGAGAAGTGAAAAACATGTTTGCTCAAATCGAGAAAACAAACGATGACTTCAAAAGAACTGAATTGGCAAACCGTATTCAACACGAAATGATTGAAATCCTTTTCGAAGCCGATGATTTCTTCTATGATTTTCCAACATTGAAAAATGTAGGTAAAATTATGTCTGACGACGAACAAATCCATATGTACACATGGAATATCTTGTTGACTGATGGCACTCCTATGTATTTTGCTTTGATTCAACACAATGAATTCCAAGGTATGTATCTATTGTCGCAAGATGCTGCAACTATCCCTTCTACAAGTGGTTATATTGCTGAAAAAGATTGGTATGGTTGTTTGTATTACGATATTCACCCTATCAAATTCAGAGATAAAGAGATGTATTTGGTGCTTGGTTTGATGACTTCGACTAATGGCGAAACTCAACACAAAGTGGTTGATGTGATGGCATTTACTAAAAAAGCAGTTAAACTTGGTGCTCCTTCGTTTGTAACTCCTTGGACTGGTAAGAAAAAACAAAGCCGCATTGTGTTTGAATATGACAAAAATGCTCAAATGTCGCTTGACTACAACAAAAAGAAAAAAACTCTTACATTCGACCACTTGTCGCCAATTCGCACAACTGCTGATGGTGTAGAGGTGAAGGCTCCTGATATGTCTTACGATGCTTTGGTTTATAAAAAAGACATCTGGACATACAAAGAAGATGTGAAAGTGAAAAACAAAAAAGAGAAAAAGAAATAATAACTAAAATCTAATACTATGTTTACTACACAAGACGTCCAACAGTTTGAGTCTATCGGCATTACATTAGAAAAAGCTGAAACTCAAGTGAATGACCTTAAAAATGGTTATCCTTTCTTGAAAATTAAAGGCACTGCTGCTATTGGCAACGGAATTTTGAGCCTTGATGAGAAAGAACGTGAACAACTTATTGGCGATTGGAAGGAGTATCTAAAAGGTGATGGTGATATTATTAAGATGGTGCCAGCTTCGGGTGCTGCAAGTCGTATGTTCAAAGATTTGTTTGAATTCGAAAATTCTGATGCTACTGAACCAAATAATGCTTATATCGAAAAATTCTTTGTTGAACGCGAAAACTTTGCTTTCTATGAAGCACTTAATCGTGTTTGTGTAGCAGAAGAGGGTAAGTCTATCCAAGAGTTGGTTGAAGAAAAACGATATAAAGATATTGTTCGTTTGCTTCTTCATAAAGAGGGTTTGAACTATGGTTCGCTCCCAAAAGGTTTGCTCCAATTCCATAAATATCCTCAATATGTGCGTACTGCATTTGTTGAACACTTGGTGGAAGGTGCTTTGTATACCAACAATCGCAATAATGAGGTGAAAATACACTTTACTGTGTCGCCTGAACATATCGAGTTCTTCAAACAACACCTTATGAGCGAATTGCCTCGTTATGAGGAGTTGTTCAAAGTGCGATATCATGTTACTTTCTCGATTCAAAAACCTTCGACAGATACTCTTGCTGTGGGTTTAGATGGTGCTCCTTTCCGCAATGAGGATGGTTCTATCTTGTTCCGTCCAGGTGGTCATGGTGCTCTTATTGAGAATCTTAATGACCTTGATGGTGATGTTATCTTTATTAAAAACATTGATAACGTAGTGCCTGATCGTCTAAAACAAACTACTATCGACTATAAACAAGTTATTGCTGGTCTTCTTGTTCGTGTACAACGCCAAATCTTCGAATTTTTGAATGAATTGGATGGTGAGGTGTCTGACGAACGTCTCGATGTTATGCTTGCTTATGCAGAGCAAGTGTTGTGTATTGGTGCTGAGGGTATCAAAGCTACAGATAAAAAAGAGTATCTCCGTGCTAAATTTAATCGTCCTATCCGTATTTGCGGTATGGTGAAGAACGAAGGTGAACCTGGTGGTGGTCCTTACCTCACTTATAACAGCGATGGTACTACATCTCCTCAAATCCTCGAAAGTTCGCAAATCGATAAAAACAATGCTGAGGCAATGGATTGCATGAAGAATTCTACTCACTTCAATCCAGTTGATTTGGTTTGTGCGGTGCGCAACTACAAAGGCGAAAAATTCAATCTCCTCAACTATGTTGACCCTAAAACTGGTTTCATATCTATGAAATCTAAAAATGGTATCGACATCAAGGTTCTTGAACTTCCTGGCCTTTGGAATGGTGCTATGAGCGATTGGAATACTATCTTTGTTGAAGTGCCTATCGAAACTTTCAACCCTGTTAAATCTGTCAACGACTTATTGCGTGATCAACACAGATAAATCTTTTCGATGGGTATCTACAGAGTATTTTGATGCTACATTCGCACGATTATTCTTGCTGATTTCATTAGGTATAGTCGTTGCGGAATATACGACTCTTGCAACTAATATATTCCTCTTTTTGATAATAGTAGGAATTGTATTTATGATATTATCCACTTTCCGAGTTAATCAACTTGGAAAGTGGTTTTTTGTTTTTTCGTGGGCACTATTTTTATTTGGTTCAGGAGGGTGGCTTTTGCGTCATAAGCAGATGCTAGAGTTAGGTGAATTGTCGCATACGAATCATTCTTATATTGTAGAATTGAAAACTCCACCTGTAGATAGAGGATCGTATTATCGTGCCGAAGCTGAAATTGTATATGCTAATGATTCGATAGCTCGAAATTTGATAGGGTATGATGTGTTGGTGAATATTTTTTCTGATTCATTGGTACATCAACCTAATATGTGTGATAGGTATCTTATTAATTCTCGTATTATTAGACCAACAGATAATGGATTGGGTGGTTTTGATTATGGCAAATATTTAGCTCGTAATGGATTGTGCGGGGTGAGTTATGTTTATAACGATAATATAAAATATCTATCTACTGCAGAACCTAAAGGTTTTTTGTATTTTACTTATACTCTAAGAGATAGACTGATAAGTCGATTTGAATCAGTAGGATTGAAGGGTAGTCAGTTGGCTATTCTGTCGGCTATTACGCTTGGAGAAAAAGGACTATTGGATAATGAAGTGAAAGAAATATTTACTGCTGCTGGGGTGTCGCACATATTGGTGGTGAGTGGTATGCATGTGGGATTTTTATTCCTATTGATAATGTGGTTGATGCGTAGAATATCGAAGCGTAGATGTTGGTTTGTTGTGATTTGTGGGTTGGTTGTGTTGTGGGGATATGCATTGTTGGTCGGACTTGCTCCGTCGGTCGTACGAGCTACGTTTATGTTCTCTATGATTTTGTTGTTTAAGATTTTGGGTGAGAAATATCGCGTCAAACATGCCCTCTGTCTATCTGCCACAATTCTTATTCTAATCAATCCTAACCAGCTTTTTAATGTAGGTTTCCAACTTAGTTATCTTGCAGTTTGTGGAATAGTTTATTTTTATCCATTGCTCTATAAGAGAATAAAAAACTTGAAATCAAGTCTATTAAAGTGGGTTTTACAAGCTATTGCAGTGACTATTTCGGCACAAATCTTTACTTTGCCAATTGTTTTATACAATTTTCATCAATTTCCTGTTTATTTTATTCTTTCGAACCTCTTTGTAACTGCTTTTGCTCCTTTTCTTTTTCTTGGAGGAATTGCGATATTGGTGCTAAGTTATATTCCTTATTTATCTATTGTTGTAGGTGGGTTAATGTACTATGTTATAATCACATTTGAATGTATAATAAATATGATTGTAGCTATTCCTTTTTCAACTATAAAGGTTTATCTATCCTTATTCGAAGTTGTGTGTTTGTATTTTGTGATATTTTGTGGTATAAATTGGATAGAGTTGCGTAATGTGTTTGCGGCGCGATTTAAAGCACCGTTATATTTCTGTTTATCCGTGTGTTTGTTTGCTTTGGTGATTTTGATTAACGATATATATTATTCTAATAGACAGATGTTAATCATTCCTGAAACCAACAGATTGGTAGTGAATTTGTTCAATAACAATGAGAATGTTTTATTTACTAATAATCCTGATTTTGCTACTGAAAGACTTGAATATACATGGCTCAAATATTCATGCAAACCTCCAACTATTATTACTGATACTACGCTATCTGCTAATTGCTTCTATTTCGATAATGAGTCGTATGTTATTCTTCGAGATAATATATTTCGTTACCGACAAAATAACGCTCAACCACTTGAGATAGATTGTCTTATTATTGACCGAGGGGTATATCCATCGGAACGACTATTTACTGAATTTATTAGTCCTAAGCATGTTATTCTCACTGCTGGAGTATGGCATGGCTATCTCGCTAAATACAAAGCCCTTATGGACGAATTAGGCATCTCATACTACATTATTGCCGAATCTGGTGCATTTATAATTCAATAGAAGCGTAGCGACATGCAAAAATTACCTGCAGAAAAAAGAATCATCCCCTTTAGCAAGGTGCAAGCAACCTGTACCGTAGAAAACAGCCACTTTTACACTTGCAATTTTCAAAGTTTGCAAAGCGTGTAGATCCGAACTAAAATTATTCAAATTATGCCATAATATAACCCAACTTTGCAATTGCAAAGTTGCAAAGTTATATAAGTTGCTTATTATTAGTCATATATCTTTTGGTTGAAAAATAGAATAATAGTATTATTTTGTACTAACACCAAGATATTCAGTATATTAAGGTTACTTTGTAAGTTTGCAACCGCATAATATCTACAAAACTCGAATTTTAGTTCGTTTTATACTATAAATCAAGTAATTAAATAATAAAACGATTAAAAAAAGCACTAAAAAAGCACCCCTAAAAATGGTATTTGTTGGTGATTATTTGTGTATTTTGAGGGTGAATTATAGTGTTTCAAAATTTGTTTTTCTCAATATTTTTTAGTAACTTTGTGTGGTGAATAAATTCTGATTTTATGACTACAAAAATAAGTGAAGTTATAGCTTGCATCGAGCAGATGGCTCCGTTGGCTTATCAGGAGTCGTGGGACAATAGTGGTGTGCAAGTGGGTGATGTCAACCAAGAGGTGAAGGCTGTTTTGTTGTGCGTTGATATTACCGAAGCAACTCTTAATGAGGCAATTAATCGTGGTGCTAATTTGATAATTTCGCATCATCCTCTCATTTTTAAGGGTATAAAGAAACTGACTGGTCGCAATTATATCGAGCGTGTGATTATCAAGGCTATACAGCATAATATTGTGTTGTATTCTGCTCATACGAATATGGATAAATG
>JAZLEE010000058.1:0-5518 GCA_045615085.1 Candidatus Aphodosoma sp.
AGTTATCAATGCAAACGATGCCACCAAAGCCAGTTCAGAAAACCAACTAAGGCCCATCACTTCGAGATAATCTTGAATCTTATAGGTTGTACCAAGTGGGTCGATTGCCTTGACAAAACCCGAAAAGAGAAATGTCAAACCCACCAATATACGAGATATAAGACACAAGAAACGAGACATAAGACTGTTTTGCAAATAAATTTTCGATTATGAATTAAACTTGTTGAATCATATAAAAAATCGCATAGTTGAGCATATCGAAATAGTTGGCATCTACGCCTTCTGAGATGAGCGTTTTGCCATTGTTATCTTCGATTTGCTTAGTGCGATGTATCTTCATGAGAATGAGGTCGGTATATGACTGAGTGCGCATTTGACGCCATGCCTCGTCGTAATCGTGATTTTTGGCAATCATCAAATTCTTTGCCTCGAGCATATATTTATCATACATCTCAAGCGCACGCTCAACTGCAAGATCGTCAGTCTCGGCATAGCCTAACTCTAATTGTATCAACGCAATGATACAATAGTTGATAATACCAATCAACTCAGGACGGATACCCTCGTTGACCATCGATGTGCCTTTGATTTCCAACGAACGGATGCGATTGGCTTTGATAAAGATTTGGTCGGTAAGACTTTCAGGGCGCATGATTCGCCATGCTGCCCCGTAGTCTTTCAATTTCTTTTCGTATATCGAACGGCACTCTGCCGCTGATTTATCAAATTGTTGTTCAGTCAAACTCATATATTAGTCGTTTACTGGATGGAATTTAGAGTCAGCAACTGCCTCAACCACATTGATGATATAATCACCCATTTTTTCGCATTCGCTAATTGTATCCATGTATGTAGTTGCTGTTGGATAGTCGTAGTGACCTTCGTTGACAGCCACAACATTTTGCAATTTCAATTGGTTGCGATAGTTGTTGATTTCGTTTTCAATATTTTGTGCAGTATTCACATTTGCTTGGTCGATATGCTCAACGCCAAGTACGTTGCACATATTTTGCAAACCGCTTTCGATGAGGTTGAACATCAATTCAATGTTGGCATTAAGGTCCTCAGTGAAATTTTCTGGTTGTTGCTGACGGCGTTGCAATGTGCGAGCAAGATTGTAGCAAGAGTCGGCAATACTTTCGATTTCTGAAATCACACGGAGTTTCATTTGCACTTGGTGCTTACTTTCGTCAGAAAGACGACCAGCAGACACTTTTGTCAAATAATCTGCAATCTCCATCTCCATGCGGTCAGAGATATTTTCATATTTTTGAATGCGAGAGAATTTACTTGTAAACTCTTTGCTATCGGCTTCGTGGAACAAATCGCGAACCAAACCAAACATGCGTTGTGTGCGTTCGCCATAGAGTTGAATCTCTTTGCGCGCTTGAAGTATAGAGAGCTCAGAGGTTGAAAGCATACCTGTAGTAATAAACTTGAGGTGCGATTCATTATCCTCTTCTTCAACTGCTTTAGAAGGAATAAGTCTTGTTACGATTTTCACATACAATCCTGTGAACCAAATCATTACACAGATATTGATTGCGTTGAATAATGTATGGAAAATTGACAAACCGAATGAAACATATGCTTGATTTGCCGCAAAAGTTGTTGCAAGTGCTTGATTTGCTGGGTCAGTCAAATCGAGAGTTCCATCGTTCAATGCATTAATAATTGCAGGATCTGTGCTATCTACAAACGAAAGCAAAGCTGTAGGGTCGCCTTGTCCGATAGTTGAAATCCATACCACCAACTTCATGAATGGATAATAGAGCGCCAACACCCAAACCGAACCTAATACGTTGAACATCAAGTGTCCCATAGCTGAGCGTTTTGCCCAAATATTACCCGAAACAGAAGCAATGAGCGGAGTGATACATGTACCGATGTTGCTACCGAGCACCAAAGCAGCCGCCATTTCGAACGAAATCCAACCTTTACTACAGATTACGAGAACGATAGCGAAGGTAACACTCGATGATTGTACTATAATAGTGACCACCATACCAACAAAGGCAAAAAGCAACACAGAAAGGAAGCCCATGTCGGCATAGTTTTGTATAACAGCAAAAAGTTCTGGATTAGAACGCAAATCTGGCACTGAGTGGTTCAACAAGTCCAAGCCCATGAACAAGAAGGCAAAACCTAACAAAACCTCGCCCCAACTTTTCCATGAGTTCTTTTTAGAGAACATCATTGGCAATGTGAACGCGATAATAGGAATTGATGCAGCAGCCAAATTCACTTTGAAACCACCAAGATAGAGAATCCAAGCAGTAGCCGTAGTACCCACGTTGGCACCCATGATAACTGCCATTGATTGTCCTAACGAAAGTAAGCCTGCATTCACAAAACTAACGATCATCACTGTCGTAGCCGACGAACTCTGAATGAGTGCTGTGACAAGAATACCTGTCAATGCTCCGACAAAACGATTGTTTGTCATCCAAGCCAAAATGTTGCGCAAACGGTCACCTGCCGCTTTTTGCAAACCCTCACTCATCAACTTCATACCGTACAAGAAAAGACCGATAGAACCGACGAGTGTCAATAAATCAACGAATCCAAAATTCATAAATAAAAAGTTAAAATTTTTCCGACTGCAAATTTAATAAAAATTTATCTCTTTTTTATCATTTTTTTTATGTAATTTTACGGCGAAATAACTCTTTATTTACATTACAATCAAATTCCACTGAAAATCAACCTATTAATCACTATACACTAAACAAATATGGTTACCATCTACTGCAAAAACACACAAACGTACAAAGAATACCCTATGGGCATCTCTTTGCTCGACATCTACAACGACCTCGGCATCAATCTTCCGCACCAAGTGTTGGCAGCCAGAGTCAATTACAAAGTAGAATCACTCAATTTCCGCATCTATAAGCCCAAAAATATCGAATTCATCGATGTTTCGTGCGCATCGGGCTATCGTGTATATCTACGCTCTATCAGCATGATTATGGCAAAAGCTCTCTCAGAACTTAGCCCAACCTCGCACCTTCGCATCGAACACCCTATATGTCAAGGCTACTACTGCTGTATCGACAATCGCGAGGCGAAAGTTGCCGAGTCGCTCATCGACCAACTACGCACAAAAATGCACGAAATAATCGCTGCCGACATGCCTATCATCAGCGAAGAACGCCAAACTACGACTGCCATCGAGATGTTCCGCCAACGTGGACTCATGGACAAAGCCATACTTTTCGAGACTCTCGGGGTGCCTTATGTGCGATATTTCCGTATTGATGACTATATCGACCACTACAACGGAGTGCTCGTACCATCTACAGGATATGTGCCTATGTTTGACCTTCAAGCCTACAAAAATGGTATCTTGCTACGCGTTATCGACAAGCGCAATCCTTCGAAATTGGCCGATTTCATCGATGAACCAAAAATGTTTGATATCTTCAATGAGTTCGTGCGCTGGAACAAACTTATGGAGCTAACCAACGTGGGTGATTTCAACAAAATATGTCGCGACCATTCGGTTTACGACCTTATCAAAGTATCAGAAGCACTACACGAGAAAAAAATCGGTCAAATCGCGGATATGATAGCCAAACGCCAACCTGAAAGTCGCTTCGTGATGATTTCAGGGCCATCATCGTCGGGCAAAACTACATTCTCTAAACGCCTCAGCATTCAACTCATGGTGGCAGGTATCAAACCTATCGTGCTCAGCCTTGATAACTATTTCGTGAATCGTGTTGATACTCCGCTCGACGAAAATGGCGAATGGGACTTTGAAGCCCTCAATGCTCTTGACCTACCACTGCTCAACGACCAATTGGTAAGAATACTTAATGGCGAAGAGGTCGAAGTACCATACTACGATTTCACTATAGGCGAACGCCGTTGGCGAGGCGAAAAGGTGCAACTCACGCCAGGTAGTGTATTGATAATGGAAGGCATTCACGCATTGAATCCCGACATGTGTCCATCCATACCACAAACGGCAATGTTCAAAATCTACGTTTCGGCACTCACCACCATATCGCTCGACTCTCACAACTGGATACCGACAGCCGACACACGTCTTTTGCGTCGCATCGTGCGCGACTACAAATTCCGCAACTATTCGGCACGCGAAACCATCCAACGCTGGCCATCAGTGCGTCGTGGTGAAGAGCGTTGGATTTCGCCATATCAAGAGAATGCCGATGTGATGTTTAACTCTGCCCTCTTGTTTGAGCTCGCCGTGCTTCGTAAACATGCAGAACCAATCCTTGCCGATGTGCCGCAATACTGCGAAGAATATACCGAGGCACACCGCCTACTGAAATTCCTCAAATACTTTATTCCTATCCACGACAACGAAATTCCAGCTACCTCGCTCCTCCGCGAATTCCTCGGTGGCAGTTCGTTCAAATAAAACACTGATAATCAAAAAAAAAGATATATTTAGCTACATTTTGTAAACTTTGCAAATGCGATGTGTGAAGATGTCTGTTTTCTTGCTTGAAGGTAGGGTGAAGGTTGCTAAAAAACAAAGGGTGTGTCTCTCGAGAGACACACCCTTTGTTTTTTGGGGTTAAGTTAAAATTATTCAACAATAATCTTACCTTGACGAACATCGCCTGTACCAGTTACAACACGTACGACATAAACGCCTCTATGTTGCAAACCATCAATCACAATTGGATAGTTATTTGGTTCAACCTCATAAACTTTTTGACCAACTGCATTATATACAGATACGATCAGTCCGTTACGTTCAGCAGCAGAAAATTCTCCAGCAACAAATAGTTGTTCTTCTACTCTAACTGGGTTTGGAACCAAAATTAAATTAGCAAGAGTAACATTATCAACGGCAACAAATTCGTCAATTGTAAGTGTCAAAATAATTACATCATCACATTCGCCAGTTGAAACATTGATAGTGTCAACATAAACACCAGCTGAGTGTTATAATCAATTAGGTAATAAATTCAAAAAACAAAGGTACGAATTATTTTCATGACTAACAAATAAATATATCAAAAAAACAAGAAAACACACAATAACACACAACAATAAAAACAACAATCCCAATATTAACAAAAAACCACACACCACTATTCCCCAAACCAAACCCAAACCACAACATATGATAAATATACTATAAATATAGGATAAATATACTATAAACATACTATAAAGCAACCTTCAAACATCCTCTCCTATAATCTAAAATCATTTGACCCCCATATACCACATCCCCATCAACAAACAAAAAAGAGACGGTATATGTGTACCATCTCTATCTATAATCTGTTATCTATAAAAATCCTTTGGTCCTAACACCCTAAAATCCTCGTCATCAATACTCTTTATGCGGATTTCGGGTTTACGCCAATGGGCTGGGAAGCCGTCGTTGACGCAGTTGTTGTAGACTGCTTTGATACTGTGATAGCCTGATTCTAACACCATTTGGGCGCGTTGGGTTTGGTTGCGCTTGAGGCGTCCGTTGTTGTTGATGACTCGGATATCGTCGACCCACAACTCTTCGAGGTCGGTGGTG
>JAZLEE010000059.1:0-2581 GCA_045615085.1 Candidatus Aphodosoma sp.
GACAGATGTGGTGCGCAGATATAATGTGCAGTCGTTTTTAGGAGGTCATTATCATACGAATAGAGTGTTGAACTATGATGGGATACCAGGAATATTGACTCGTTCGACATTGCGCGCTAAGGATGAATTTGGGGGTTATACTGTGTATGATATGACTGAAGATAGCATTTATGTGCATGAAAAGAAGATTGGTCAACCTCAAGAGAGATGGGCGGCTTTGCCTATCGAGAAGAAAATGTATGTGGAGGGCGATCAGAAGGAATTTCCACGTGCAGATTATGCAGTGAATGCTCAGTATAAGAATGTGAAAGATGTGTGGGTGAGAGAGATGGGTTATGGTATATATGGTGCGCCAGCTGTAGATGAGGCGAATATCTATTTTGGCGATGATAAAGGACGTTTCCATTGTTATTCTCTTGATAAGGGAAAATCGGTGTGGGAATATCAAACAGCAGAGCGCATTGCCTCTACGCCAATGATTTCGGGTGATAGAGTGGTGTTTGGTTCGTGCGATAAAAATGTTTATTGTCTTGATAAAACAACAGGTCGTTTGGTGTGGAAATATCGAGCTAAAAATGCAGTAATGGGTTCGCCTCTCGTTGCCGATGGTGTAGTATATATCGGTGCTAGTGATGGATGTTTCCGCGCTTTGCGATTGGAAGATGGCGAGTTGATTTGGTCGTTCGATGAAGTGGGCAATTATCAAGAGTCGCGCCCTGTGATAGTCGATGGTAAGGTGATATTTGGTGCTTGGGATAGTTATTTGTATGCATTGAATGTGGCAGATGGAACGTTGGCATGGAAATGGAATAATGGAGGTACTCGTCCTCACTTTTCGCCTGCGGCTGTATGGCCTGTAGTGGCTGAGGGTAAGGTGTTTATCACTGCTCCAGACCGTTATATGACGGCAGTGAATGTGGAGGATGGCACTACTGCATGGCGTACTAAAGAGCATAAAGTGAGAGAAACTATTGGTTTGTCGGAGGACAATAAAATCGTATTTTCGCGTTGTATGAATGATAGTGTGTTGGCAGTGGCGGCTTCGGATTGTAGGTTGTTGTGGAAGGTGGATGCAAAATTTGGTTATGACCATAATCCATCAATGCTCATAGAGCGTAATGGTGAGATAGTGTTTGCTACTAAGAATGGAGAAATCAACTGTTTGCGTTCGGCAGATGGCGAGATAGTGTGGAAACATAAGATAGGAAATTCTATTATTAACACTATGGTGCCAGTGGGCGAGAGAGATTGGGTGTTGACTACGACAGATGGAGTAGTGGCGAGAATAAGTGTTAGATAGGGAATAGGGTGTTTATATATGAACTATGAGAAATAAGATAAGTATATTGTTGTGTTTGGTGTTGTTGCTCACGGGATGTAGCACGGCTGCGCGATTGAAGAAGGCAGATAGGAAGTATGAGAATGGGGAGTATTTTGCAGCATGCGAGATGTACCGTAAGAGTAATAGCAAGATTTCGACTTCGAAACAGCGAAAGTTGAAGGCAGTGGTCAATTTCAGAATGGCAGAGTGTTATTATAACATGAATAATCACACGAAAGCTGTACGATCATATACATCGGCTATTCGTTATCGTCATAATGATTCGATTGCGTATTTGCATTTGGCTAAGAGTCAGTTAGCTACAGGAAAATTGGCAGATGCACGTAAGAATTTTGAGTTGTATCTTGAATCGTATCCCGATTGCGTAGAAGCACAAGAAGGATTGAAGTCGGTGGAAAATGCAAAAGCATTGGCAGAGGAGTTTACGAGATATCAGGTGTCGGAGGCGAAGGAATTTAATTCGCGCAAGAACTCGGATTTTTGTCCTATGTTTATGGGGACAGATGCAGAGTCGATAGTGTTTACATCGAATCGTACAAAATCGAAAAATAAGAAGATAAATAACCCAATTACGGGTGTACCAAATAATGATATTTATACCGCACGTAAGAATAATTCGGGCAAATGGGAAGAGGTGGAAGTGATAGAAGGAGCCGTGAATAGCGATGAAGATGAGGGAGTTGTGTCGTTTTCGGCAGATGGAAAGACGATGTATCTCACGCGTTGTTTGGGTAATATGCCAGCAGGTCAGATATATCAATCGAGTCGTTCGGGAGGAGAATGGACCGAGCCTACGTTGATACAATTGTTTGCTGATACTACGGTTACAGTGGGACATCCGGCTATTTCGCCAGATGGAAGTAAACTATATTTTGTTAGTGATGCCGATGGTGGACAAGGAGGTAAGGATATTTGGGTGGCAGTGAACGAAGGAGGGCAGTGGACTGTGTTGGAAAATTTGGGCACTAATATCAATACATCAGGTAATGAGATGTTTCCGTATGTGCGCCAAGATGGTGCGTTGTTCTTTTCGTCGGATGGACGTGAGGGCTTTGGTGGTTTAGATATTTATATGGCTGTGCAAGATTCTACTGGAGCATGGCAAGTTAAAAATATGTATTCGCCAATCAACTCTGCAGGAGATGACTTTGGTATTACGTTCAATGCAGATAATAGTATGGGTTATTTCTCTTCAAGTCGTGGGCAACGTAAACCAATAGATAAGATATATCGTTTTGA
>JAZLEE010000060.1:0-3800 GCA_045615085.1 Candidatus Aphodosoma sp.
AACACCATCTAAGCACTATCTTTTCAGCCCCTTATCGGCAAGTTTTGTCGCAAAAAAGAGCAAAATCCATGCACTTTTTGCCGATACCGGCAAGTTTTATCAATTATACTTCTTAAAATTCTCTGCTTGTTCAAATATCTCTTTGAACACTTCGTCATTTGTAACTGGAGGATAACCGTGCTCAGCAAGTACCAAAATCAAATCCATCTTTAACTCGGCTTTTATATCATCACGATTAGCCCAATCTGTGTATCTCGATTTATCATCCACAATATTTTTAATCTCTGCAGCCAATATCAACAATTTATCTTCTGGATATTCAAAATTAAATTGTTTTGCTATTGATTTCAAAATATCATAAAATGCCTTTTCTTCGTATGTTATTCCAAGTTCTTTAAACGAATTTTTCTCTTTATTTATCTCTTTCAAAAGTTCAGCCATCTGATTTGCCACCTCAGTCAAAACCTCATCAGCAAATACTGCGCTATCACTTCTATCATTATATTTCACCACCAAATCATTCAATCGTTTCGAGAAATCTACACCTTGCATCTTATTCACTTTCTGAAAATCCGAAATCACCATTTTCAACAATCTCTCCATCAATTTCACTTTCATATTTGGCAATTTCAATTTGGCAAGACGCTCCATATACTCCTCACTGAGCAAGTCCAAATTATCCGTCTCATTACCTATCTGCACAATCTCCTCTACTCCTTCCGACTGAATAGCCTCTTCTATCATTTTACTCACTCGTGCATTCATCTGCGACGCATCGAGCGAATCTCCTTTCGTCAATTTGTATATAATCGAACGCACTCCAAAGAAATAATAGATATCTTCTCGCTCTGCTGAAGTAATATTTTCATTATTAGCACAAAGATTAAAAGCCGATTTCAACTTTTTGGTATGCCCCATAAACAAATTCTCTTGCTCTTTTGTGCGTTGCATATACTCAGCTCCTCTATTCAAACACTCCAACTGCTCGAGTGGCGTACCTGTAACAAATTTCGAGTAATCAAAATTCACAAACATCCTACGCACAATATCCAATTCATCCTTCACCATCGACAACGATTGCTCTACCGTTTCAATCGAACCTATATCCTCGCCTCCATTAGCATATTTTTTCAATGCCACGTTCATATTGTTCTTTATACCAATATAATCCACCACCAAACCTTTTTCTTTTCCTGGATATACTCTATTCACTCGCGAAATAGTCTGTATCAAAGTGTGTTGTTGTAGTGGTTTATCTATATACATAGTATCCAAACATGGCACATCAAATCCCGTAATCCACATATCAACCACTATGGCAATCTTGAAGTTCGACTTCGGATTCTTAAATTGCACATCCAATTTCTTACGCTCTTCATCCGAACCTAACAAATCATACAACTCTTTTTCGTCATCTTTATTTCGCGTCATCACCAACTTCATTCGCTCCATCGGCAATGGTTTATTACCATATTCCATCTCATCATCTGCCGCCACACTCATACCTCCAAAAGCAATTGCCCCACTAGGCTTCACACCCCATGATGGTCGCAATTCTAGGATTGTTTTGTACAAGTTATACGCAATCGTTCTATTCGAACAAACAAACATTGCTTTGCCCTCTACCGTACTACCCTCTGCTATTCTATTTTCATAATGAGCAACAAAATCCTCCGCCACAGCTCTCAATCTATCTGGGTCACCCAATATACGTTCCATCTGTGTCACTGCTCGCTTGCTCTCTTCTATCTGATATTCATTAGCCCCCTCTTCAGCACATTTTTCATAATAGCGTTCTATCTCTGCCAATTTATCATTATCCAACAACACCTTTGCCGCCCTACCCTCATACACAATTCGTCGTGTAATCTCATCTGCCACCGACTCTGTCATTGTATAGGCATCTACCACCTCACCAAAAACATCTATCGTTGCATCCACTGGCGTACCCGTAAATCCTACGTATGTAGCATTTGGCAACGAATCGTGCAAATATTTAGCAAAACCATAACTGCGTCTCACTCCTCGCTCAGTTTGTCTCACTTGTTGCGACAAATTAGTTTGCGACCTATGCGCCTCGTCTGAGATACATATTATATTTGCTCGTTCCGACAACAACTGCGTGTCTTCCGTAAATTTATGTATCGTTGTCAAAAACACACCGCCACTCGTACGACCTTGCAAATGCTCTCGCAATTTTGCTCTACTCTCCACTGCCACAACACAATCATCACCAATAAATGTTTTTGCTTTACCAAATTGCTCCGACAATTGCACATCAAGGTCCGTACGGTCTGTAATCAACACAATTGTCGGACTCGCAAACTCTCTACTGCGCATCAACATCCTCGTCAAAAACAACATCGTATAACTCTTACCACATCCTGTAGCACCAAAATACGTTCCGCCCTTACCATCTCCATCTACGTTCAACTTGCTATGCTTGCATATATTTGCAAAAAGTTTGTGCGTAGCAAAGAACTGAGGGTAACGACACACTATTTTCATCTCATTTTTCGACGAATCTGGCAAAAACACAAAGTCTTTCATCACGCTCAACAATCTCTCTTTTCTAAACAAACCTTGCACCATTGTCAGCAACGCATCTATTCCATCTGTAGCCACATCATCCGACTCCACTTTTCTCCATGCATAAAAGAAATCGTATGGCGTAAACAACGACCCATATTTACTATTCACTCCATCACTTATCACCACAAAAGCGTTATACTTAAACAATTCAGGGATGTCTCTCCTATATCTCACTGTCAATTGCGTATATGCATCATGTATTGTGGTCTCCTCTTTCACCGCACTCTTAAATTCCAACACCACCACTGGTAAACCATTCACATACACTATTCCGTCTGGTATTCGCTTTTCTGCTCCTTTTATTTCCAATTGATTCACTATACGGAAAATATTATTCTCCACGCAGTCAAAATCAATTGGTTCTATAAATAGGTCTGTCAATGAAACATCTTCACGCTTAATCATGAAGCCTTCAGTCATCAACCTGTACGTAGCCACATTTTTGTCATACAACGCCCCTCCTTTATCTGCTGTCAATCGAGCAATCGCACTCTCCACCTCCACATCTGTTATTCCCTGCACAGCATACCTACTACGAAGATACATCCTAAGGTCATCACGAAGCAACACCTCGCTCACCTCTTTATGCACCTCCTCTCCATTTGTATAAATATAACCCTCATTCTGAAACAACTCCATTATCGCCATTTCAAGGGCATGTTCATTAAAATGTGGCATAATATTTATTTTTTCAATTCATTATACAAAGCTACGCCCTTCATAGTCAACTGATACTTCTGACGTGGATGACGAGGCTTATCTGGATATAGCAGACAAACATACCCTTCTGCTATAGCAGGGTTGAGATAAAGATTCAATACATTTTTCCTATCCTTCAACCCTATACATTCCATTATTTCCTTCACCGACAACTCCGTATTACCAACAATTTGCACTAATTTCTGAATATTCAAATTATCTGTATGCAACTTGTCGGGTACTTGTGGGGTACTTGTGGGGTACTTGTGGGGTACTTGTTCGGGTGTCGCCAAATTTGGTTGTACTTTCCACTCTTCTGTTGGATGAATATGTAAGTAACGATTCCTCAAATCCCACTTCTCGCCTAACAACAAATTAGCAAAAAAACGAATCAAATATTCTGGTTCATAATTAATACCTTTCTCCAAATTACGATAATTAGCACGAACCAACGCATTACGAAAATACCACGAATTCAATTCAAACAACTCATTATTCACTCGAAAACC
>JAZLEE010000061.1:0-3484 GCA_045615085.1 Candidatus Aphodosoma sp.
TTTAGATTCCCGATAAAAAGGGACTCTAAACCTTTTTACGTATAATTCACTAAGTTCAACAAATATTCTTATACTCATGTCTTTAAATACTAACAATCAAAGAGTTAGTTTTGCTTCGGTAAAAAGTCAATTGCCTTATCCTGACTTTCTCGAAGTTCAACTCAAATCGTTTAGGGATTTCTTCCAACTCGATACTGCTACCGAGCACAGGAAGAATGAGGGTATGTATAAAGTTTTTGCTGAAAACTTCCCAATTGCAGATACCCGCAATAATTTCGTACTAGAATTTCTCGACTATTATATTGAACCACCTCGTTATACTATCGAGGAGTGTCTTCGTCGTGGTCTTACTTATAGCGTGCCTTTGAAGGCTAAACTTAAACTCTATTGTACTGACCCAGATCACGAAGAGTTTGGCTCTGTTATCCAAGACGTATTTTTGGGTCCTATCCCATATATGACTGATAAGGGTACTTTTGTCATAAATGGTGCTGAACGTGTTATTGTTTCTCAATTGCATCGTTCGCCAGGTGTGTTCTTTGGTCAAAGTGTTCACACAAACGGTACTAAACTTTATTCAGCTCGTATTATTCCATTCCGTGGTTCATGGATTGAATTTGCTACAGACATCAACAATGTTATGTATGCTTATATCGATCGTAAGAAAAAATTGCCTGTAACGACTTTGTTGCGTGCGATTGGCTACGAAACAGATAAAGATATCCTTGAAACATTTGGTCTTGCAGAAGAAGTTAAAGTTAATAAAACTAACCTTAATCGCGTTGTTGGTCGTCAACTTGCTGCACGTGTTGTGAAACCAAGTGTAGAAGACTTCGTTGATGAAGCTACAGGTGAGGTGGTTACTATTGAACGTACTGAGGTGATTATTGAACGTGAGACTGAATTGACAAAAGCTCATATTCAACCTATTATTGATTCGGGTAGCCAAACTATTCTTCTTCACAAAGAGGATCAGAATATGACAGAGTATCAAATTATTTATAATACTCTTCAAAAAGACCCTTCTAACTCTGAACGTGAAGCGGTATTGCATATCTATCGTCAACTTCGTAATGCAGAACCTGCAGATGATCAAACAGCTCGTGAGGTTATCAATGGTTTGTTCTTCTCTGAAAAACGTTACGACTTGGGCGAAGTAGGTCGCTATCGTATCAATAAAAAACTTAATCTCTCGACAGACATGGATGTTCGCGTTCTTACTCGCGAGGACATCATTGAGATTATTAAATATCTTATCGAACTTATTAACTCTAAAGTAACAGTCGACGATATTGACCACTTGAGTAATCGTCGTGTACGTACTGTTGGAGAACAATTATATAACCAATTTGGTGTAGGTCTTGCTCGTATGTCTCGTACTATCCGTGAACGTATGAACGTTCGTGATAACGAGGTGTTTACTCCAGTAGACCTTATCAATGCTAAAACAATATCTTCTGTCATCAATACTTATTTTGGTACTAATGCGTTGTCGCAATTCATGGACCAAACTAACCCATTGGCAGAAATTACTCATAAACGCCGTTTGTCGGCACTTGGTCCTGGTGGTCTTTCGCGTGACCGCGCTGGTTTCGAGGTTCGTGACGTTCACTATACTCACTATGGTCGTCTTTGTCCTATCGAAACTCCGGAGGGTCCAAACATTGGTCTTATTTCTTCTTTGTGTATCTACGCAAAAATCAATGAGCTTGGCTTTATCTCTACTCCTTATCGTAAAGTAGAAGATGGTAAAGTGAATTTGAACAACGATGATGTTGTTTATCTTACAGCTGAGGAAGAAGAAGACTTGGTAGTAGCTCAAGGTAATGCTCCTTTGAATCCAGATGGTACATTCATCCGTAGCAAAGTGAAAGCACGTCTTGAAGCAGACTTCCCACTTGTGGCACCAACTGAGGTGAATATGATGGACGTTGCTCCTCAACAAATTGCTTCTATTGCTGCTGCATTGATTCCATTCCTTGAACACGATGACGCGAACCGTGCGTTGATGGGATCTAACATGATGCGTCAGGCAGTTCCATTGCTTCGTTCGGAAGCACCGATTGTGGGTACAGGTATCGAAGGTCAAATGATTCGTGACTCTCGTACTCAAATTATGGCTGAAGGCGAAGGTGTTGTTGAATTTGTTGATGCTTCGGTTATTCGTATTAATTATGATCGTACAGATGACGAAGAATTCGTTAGCTTTGTTGATTCGGTTAAAGAGTATAAATTGCCTAAATTTATGCGTACTAACCAAGATACTACTATTGACCTTCGTCCGATTGTACGCAAAGGTGATAGAGTAACTAAAGGTCAAATTCTCACAGAGGGTTATTCTACTCAAAATGGAGAGTTGGCTCTTGGTCGCAACCTTAAAGTGGCATATATTCCATGGAAAGGTTATAACTACGAGGATGCTATCGTGCTTAACGAACGTATTGTTCGTGAAGATATCTTTACTTCGGTTCACGTAAGTGAATATTCACTTGAGGTTCGTGAAACAAAACGTGGTGCAGAAGAGCTTACTTCGGATATTCCAAACGTAAGTGAAGATGCTACTCGTAATCTTGACGAAAATGGTATTATTCGCATTGGTGCACATGTTGTTCCTGGCGATATTCTTATTGGTAAAATCACTCCAAAAGGTGAAACTGACCCAACTCCAGAAGAAAAACTTCTTCGTGCTATTTTCGGTGACAAAGCAGGTGATGTTAAAGATGCATCTCTCAAAGCATCTCCATCTCTTCGCGGTGTAATTATAGGCAAAGAGTTGTATTGCAAAGCTATCAAAACACGTAAAGATCGTATTGCTGACAAAGAAATCCTTGATCGTATGGATGAAAACTTCAAACAAGAAGTTGCAGCATTGAAAGCTTTGTTAATTGAAAAATTGGTTGCTACAATCAATGGTAAAACATCACAAGGCGTTAAAGACTTTATGGGTGTTGATATTATCCCACGTGGTAATAAATTCACACAAAAAGTGTTGAATGAAATCGATTTCAATACGGTGCAGTTGACAAAATGGACAACAGATGCTCACCGTAATGACATGATTCGTGATATTATCAAAAACTATTTGCGCAAAGTTAAAGAGCTTGATGCTCAACTTAAACGTGCTAAATTCAACCTTACTATTGGTGATGAACTTCCTTCAGGTATTGTTCAACTTGCGAAAGTTTATGTTGCTAAAAAACGTAAAATCCGCGTAGGTGACAAGATGGCGGGTCGTCATGGTAACAAAGGTATCGTTTCTAAAGTTGTTCGTCAAGAAGATATGCCATTCCTCGCTGATGGTACTCCAGTAGATATCTGTTTGAACCCACTTGGTGTGCCTTCACGTATGAACCTTGGTCAGATTTTCGAAGCCGTTCTTGGTTGGGCAGGTAAAGAGCTTGGCGTTAAATTCGCTACTCCTATCTTTGATGGTGCAGATATCGACGACTTGAATGAATGGTGTGATAAAGCTGGTGTGCCTCGT
>JAZLEE010000062.1:0-4368 GCA_045615085.1 Candidatus Aphodosoma sp.
AATAATTATGCACGAACTACAATTATCTCTGACACCCAAAGAGGCTGCTATACCTGAATTATTGAAAGAAATAGTAGCTAAAAAATTGAATGTCAAAGCTTCATCTATAAATCACATACAGGTAGTAAAAAAATCTATTGACTCAAGAGGCAAATTCCCTATCGTACTTTTGAAAGTACGCGCTTTCGTGGGCAAGAAACCCGACTATCAGTATGAAAACGTTTTCAACTACGACAACGTGTCAAATGGGCGCGAAGTGGTAGTTGTAGGTTCGGGTCCTGCAGGCTTGTTTGCTGCATTGCGACTAATCGAACATGGATTGAAACCTATTGTGCTTGAACGCGGTAAAGAGGTATTAGAACGTAAAAAAGATATTGCGCAACTCAATCGCAATGTTGCACTCAACGTGGAGAGTAACTATTGTTTTGGCGAAGGTGGCGCAGGTACTTTCTCTGATGGTAAACTCTACACTCGCTCGAAAAAACGTGGCAATACACAACGCATTTTCGAGATATTCCACTACCATGGTGCGCAAGACGAAATTCTCTTCGAAGCTCATCCTCACATCGGCACCGACCGCTTGCCTCAAGTGATTAAGAACATACGTCAACGCATCATCGACTGCGGTGGCGAAATCCATTTCAATAGTTGCGTGAGCGAATTTATAGTTGAATTCGACAACGTAAAAGGCGTGCGTTGTACCAACGGATTGACTTATATGGCTGATAATGTGGTATTAGCCACTGGTCATTCGGCTCGCGACATATACCACCTACTTCACAATCAAGGTATCCGCATCGAAGCTAAAGGATTCGCTATGGGCGTGCGTGCAGAACATCCTCAGGCATTGATTGACAGCATACAATATCACTGCCGCGAACGTAATCAATATCTACCAGCAGCATCATATAGCCTTGTACATCAAGTAGATGGTCGTGGTGTATATTCATTCTGCATGTGTCCAGGCGGACATATCGTGCCTTCGGCTACTGAAGAGAAACAAATAGTAGTGAATGGTATGAGTGCGTCGCATCGTAGTTCGCCTTTTGCCAATTCGGGAATCGTAGTAGAAATTCATCCTGAGGACTTACCAGAATATGCAAAATATGGCGAATTATGCGGATTGCATTTCCAAGAAGACCTCGAGCGATTGGCATTCAACAACAATGGAGGTGGATTGCAAACTGCTCCAGCACAACGTTTGGCAGACTTTGTCAAAGGTAAATTATCAAATAGTTTGCCTAATTGCTCATACTTACCAGGTATAATTTCATCACCTCTACACTTTTGGTTGCCAGAACATATTGGTCACCGCTTACGCGAAGGATTCAAAGGTTTCGACCGCAAAATGCGTGGCTATTTGACCAACGATGCTGTAGTTGTTGGTGTAGAGAGTCGCTCATCCTCACCTATTCGCATACCGCGCAACTTAGATACATACGAACACATACAAATTAGTGGACTCTACCCTGCTGGCGAAGGTTCGGGCTATGCAGGTGGTATTACATCAAGTGCAATGGATGGCGAAAACTGCGCCGATGCTATTGCTCGAAAATTGGGTATTATATAAGACAAGAAATATTATCTTATTACTTCCCACAAATGACACAAACATTCACAAATCTATATAATTTATTTGTGTCAATTTGCAAGATTTGTGGGCAAAGAAATAAATCATCTCTTCATGTTGAGAAATAAAAAATGTTTAACAAATTACTGAAATATATTCGTGCGGTAATAGTAGACCCACATTGTTTGGCATGTGGTGCTGCGTTAGAGATAGACGAAAAGGTAGTGTGCAAAGAGTGCAGAGAGACTACGATTGCAGAGTTATTTGCATCGCCAATGACAAAATACGAAGGCAACCCACTTGAAGAGAGATTGATGGGGCTTGCACCATTTGAGTCGGTTGCAGCACTTATGAAATTTGAAGTAGACACTATTAGTCAACACCTAATCCACGACCTAAAATATAATAATTATCAAGCAATTGGCTCGCTATTAGGTGAAGCAATAGCCACTCAAATACAACAAAGTAAACGCTATACGCAAATAGATTACATCGTTCCAGTACCTCTACACCACAAACGCATTGCGCAGCGTGGATACAACCAATCGGAACTGATTGCATCAGAGGTGGCACGACAATTGAATATACCTTTACAAACAGATAATCTCTATCGCACTCGCAATAACGAATCGCAAACCAGAAAATCACTTGAGGAGCGTATAGAGAATGTAAAAGACCTATTCGAACTGCGCGACACTACTCTATTCGAGAACAAAACAATATTGCTAATAGATGATGTATTGACCACTGGCTCGACCATCATAGCATGTTGCAAAGCATTATATAAATCAAAAAACATAAAAATACACATCTACACCGCCTCTGCGGCTGATGTAATGTAAAAAAAAAACACTATGAAAAAGAATTGGGCTTATAAAACATTAGAGTATTTTGGGTGGACTATCAACCTCAAACAACCACTACCAAATAAATGTGTCATTTGTGTTGCACCTCACACATCAAATTGGGACTTTATGATTGGCATTTTCGTGAAATTTGCACTTGGTATCAAAGCCAACTTCTTCATAAAAAAAGAGTGGTTTTTCTTCCCTATGAACTACTTGATGCGCGCACTTGGCGGAGTTGCCATTCAACGCGACAAAAAGATGCGTATGACCGATGCCATGGCAGCAGAATTCGACAAACATGAATCACTTTGTGTTGCAATCACCCCTGAAGGTACTCGCAGTTACAACCCTGATTGGAAAAAAGGATTCTATTTTATTGCCGAAAAAGCAGGTATTCCAATCGTATTTGCAGCATTAGATTTCAAGAAAAAAGAGGTAATTCTCGGCGATCAGTTCATTCCAACAGGCGATGCAGATGCTGATATGATACAAATCAAGGCCTATTATAAGGATATAAATGCTAAATTCCCAGAAAAATTCGGCATATAATAGACTGATATACAACAAAGAATTAAATATTTTGAAAATTTTCACCAAAATATTTGGTAAACTCAAATATTTGTTGTAACTTTGCACTCGCTTTTGAGAAAGAAAGCAACGATGGTGCCATAGCTCAGTTGGTAGAGCAAAGGACTGAAAATCCTTGTGTCCCCGGTTCGATTCCTGGTGGCACCACAAAAAAGAAGCAGTTACAATTTGTAACTGCTTTTTTTTGTTATACACACTTCGCAAATTCGCAAATATACAAAAACAGCCTATCTCAATCACGAGATAGGCTGTTTTGTAAATATTAAAGTATTATATTTCCAATTCATTCTCTTTTCTGATAACATCAAGAATTCTTCCATTATATGAAAAATATTTAGCTCCTTGATAAGCTCCAGATGCATTGCGTTTTTCTATAGGCATGAAAGTACCAACAAAAGGAGATAATTTATATATCCTTCCTTCATATTCAACAGAATCATCAGCAGCAACCTTAACTACCAAACTGTTGGTTCAAAAACAACAGATTCCCCTATTTCAATTCCACACATACTAAATTTAAAACGAGAGCGCTTAACTTCGCGTTTACAGCAAACTAAATCATCCTCATTTATTGGCTCATTATTCTCGTATAAAATTACTTCTGCATCATCTATTGTCATAGCAATATCACGAAATATATCTAATGCTACATGAGGATTCACATTAAAAAATTCACGATTTTGACGTATTCTCAAATCAGTCAATCTATCTATAGTTTTATGAACCAATTTCTCCACCTCATTATATTTTGCAGTTTTCATTACAGCAAATATTTCGAAAGGAAGAGGTACCGCAGTATTATCTAACTCTTTTGAACGAATATCAACAGGGCGAGAACTTTTACCTATTTTCACCCAATCATTACAAAAGCTTGGATTGGTCAATATATAAACATAACCTATTTCTTGTTGATTCATAAATACTTTATTATTAAATAATTAATATTTTTCATATGCCCCAAGGTCGGGATAAGAATCTTGGTTGCGTTGATTGCCATCAAGGTCGAGGGGATAAAGGGTGGCAACTGAGATAGAACCGAGATTGCGGGCGTGAGAGAACGAATCAAGGCGGAAGTTGAAGTAGCCTGTTTCGGCTATATTATCAATCTTGGTGTTGACGAACACCGTGTCGGTGGCATTACGTACGTTGCGCGACTTAGCCCAGTAGCAATTGACGAAATTGTCGGTTTCGAGCTGTTTGCCCTTGATAAGTGTATGCGAAAGAAGCACATTGTAATCGGCAAGAGAGGTGGTGTCGTGACCAAGTTCGAGTTCCTCACCATTACTGCCGAATATAATACTATTTTCGATAACTGTGCTTGAAATAGGAAAATAGAGAGGTGTGCCATTTTGCACTACATAA
>JAZLEE010000063.1:0-8800 GCA_045615085.1 Candidatus Aphodosoma sp.
TTCAAACTATCTGCCGAAGCCGAAACAAGAGCTTCATCTTCGAACGAGATTCCAAACTCTAATAATTCACCTGAAACAAGTCCGTATGGAATAATAATATTCTCATCGGTTGCACAAACCGAAATAACATCGGCAACATCAAGCACCAACGACTCATTGACCAAAACATCATATATCAAAGAGTCGCACCCAAGCACACTCTTAACTGGATATTGTCCTGTCTCTGTAACGCGCACATTGTCAACAATCAACACATCGGTGCTACATATTGTATCAAAAATAGTGTCGGCAGTCATTACATTGAGATAAAGCACTGTAATACTATCGCAACCATACTCTGTTGGTATTGTATCGGCATACTCACCTGTTACAACATAAAAATTTTCACCTAATTTATAACCTTCACCAGGACAAACTGTTGCATGGATAGTGTCTCGCATATCAGTGACGTTTGGCAATACGAACTCAAAGGTTTTCAATTCTTCACACTTACCGCCACCTATCGAAGCACTCAATGTTGCCGTAAATTTACCACCTGTAGCTGGATAAACATGGATAGGATTAGCATTCGATGACGTAGAACCATCACCAAAATCCCACAAAATATCACAATCTGACGTTGTCTCTGAACCTGAATTAGAAACATTCTTTTGCTCTACATAACTCTTGTTCGTGAATGCTACCTTATTCATACACTCTTCCACATAAGCACGATATTCACCATCTGCTTTTGGATAACGTTGCATACCCGACGTTTCAAGTGTATAATAACAACCACTATTGGTTGGTTGAATCACATCAAGACAATAAACTGCTGTATCTTTTGTTGATATTACATATGTTTGCTCTTCCCACAATGTGTTGTGCGGTTCTGATTTCTTATACCAACGATAGTTAAAACCTTCCGGACCCGACAACGTATCATTCTCTACATCACCACAAGCCGAACTTTGTATTTGTCCATCAGAGCAATCAAGTGTAAAATAAGCATATCCAAAGTGACCTAACTCTGCACAGTCATAAGTCGTTAGACGCACAACAACTTCTTCGCCATCATGCTCGCGCAAATTTATAGACACTGTTGTCCAATCTTTCCACCATCCTGTTTCAAATTTATGCCAACCTTCGCCCGACGTATTTGCTCCTGCAGTAAACTTAGCCTCTCCACAACCATTTTTATCAATAGGAGCTCCATTCTTCAAAATTTCAAGCTCGAATTTTGGTTGCAATCTTTCATTATGATCTGGGTCTTGCAACACCACTGCATATTTCAAAATCAATACTGCCGACGATGCTGCATCAACCGTATATTTATACTCTACTCGTTCCATCTCACCATCGGTATTCCAGTTTCCGAGACGAACCGATGCTGGCTCACCCTCTGGCACTGTGCGCAATTGCCCATTTGTGCGTGGATCGCGTTCTTCTATATCATAATGTATGGTATGACGACTCTCTATGTTTTGATAACCTCTATCAATTTGTCCAGGAGTCAAAATATTTGGATTACCATTATTATCAATGTTATTTGGATTCTTACCTGTAAAACAGTTTTCCGAGCTCAAACTCATATAATCAATACAACGTGCCCCAGGATAATATACAAATTGCGAAATAGAAACCCATGTACCATTAATTCCCTCACAACGCGAGCGCACATAATAAGTACATATACCCTCTTCCACTCCTTCAACTACTATATGCTTATCTCTCACATTTTGATATTCTTTCCATTTCTTAGTTCTACCATTATAACAACGCACATCATATGCCTCTGCCTCGCCGCTCCACGAGAATGTTGCATCCATATCATTCACTTCAAGTTTCAAGTCATATGGTTTGTAGCAATAACCTACAGGCATAATCAAAATATTATCGATACATGCCGCTGGAGGATACGAACCGTTAACACCATTGCGCCACACAAAAACTATTTTGTGTGGTGTACCATCCGAAACAATAGTGTCTACTACTGTATTCCACGACGATTGCGACAATTTTGTTTTACCTCTACCAAAATCCAACACCACTACCGATGTGTCTGTTAAGAACGACGGCATATTAGCATTTGCCAACGAGTTAGTGTTCTTTGTCATTGGCACCCAACACACATACAATCCATCTATATCACTAATCGAATCTTGCCATCCTGCTGCCCTCCAATCAAACGAAAATTCATACTGTCCTGAATCCAACAACACCTCACGATACGCCACTACCGACAATGCACTTGCCGAATAATTATTCGATACACTATCGTTAGACACAAAAAGACCATAATCTCCACCATTCGAACCTGGTTTACCAAAATACCATTTATTCGCACATTTCTGACCTTGATTACCCGCATTTCTCACCCAATTAGCATGCTCTGACGGATCCTCAAAATCGCATTGGTAAACAACATTCGACGTTTGAGCACAAACATACCCAAAACAAATAGCCCAGAAAGCAACAAAAAAAGCAAATAATTTTCTCATATATGTGTTTTTCTATATTTTTTTACTCTACGCCTCTATCTTTGAATTTCTTATGCCAAGGTCTTCTGACATTGTTATTCCAACAATTACACCATTTACTATGTGGCATTTCAAACATTACCGCAACTTTCACACCCACAAACCATGCATGTAGTGCTGATGGTTTTGTATAGTTAATAAATTTACCCTGTCCTTTCAAGTTATTAAACTCTGCTTGCGTCATTCCCAATGGTATTGTCGAATAGAATGAATTCACACTACTAAACGCATCCTTCAAGTCCTCAACCCTAAAACCTTCTAGTTGATTATAATCAAAAAGACTCTCCGCCGAACTAATATTTCTATAAGCCGACAATACATCACACTCTCCTACAAGAGCAAATTTAAATCTCATTTTACTCCTTTTGTTAATCTCCAACTCTAGGTTCTGCCATCCAAACTCCAACATAGGCACTGCTCGTGGACGAGACACAAAGTTATTATCTTTTGATTGAACTTCAGTCAAATCCAAAACGCCTTTAAAAATATCCTCCGCACCCAACATATCCTCATAAAACAAGTTACAGTGCGCAAAACCATAATCACCCTTAATTTTATTGTAAAGCGAAAAACCCACTTTTGCACCAATACCACCATAGAATCCCGATGCTGCTTTATAACCCAACATAATAGGCAAATTCGCCGACGCCACTGTTTGACGTTCATTCCAGTTGATTACAGTATACTCTATATCTGCAGGAGCAACACCTGTCTCCACATTACCATCCATCACATGGTCCAAACGACGGATACTATCTTCGTGATGCAATGCTCCAGAATACAATTGACCTTCTAAACCTACACTAATCCAAAAGCCTCTCGCACCTTGATACTCGTAACCTATACCAAATGTTCCACCCAAAAAAGGTGTTATTTTCAAATCCTCTGGTCGCAAAACAACGGGAGTCCCTCCTGCCAAATTATCCTTATTATCATCAAAATTAGCATCCGGACTCAAAATACTACCATACGATGGCATCATTGCAAATCCAGTAGCTCCTCCTGCCACCGAAATAGTAACATAATGACGATTTTGCGAATCCAAATTAGGATCGCCTTTTTGCGCTTTTAAGGGCAAAACACTAACTGCTATTAGCAGCAATGATAACAAAATTTTGCTTGATAAAGAAGTTTTCATATTTATTAATTTTTCTTATTTATTTTCAGTTTTGAATACAACAATCCATAATAATTATAATCGTGCAAAGATAGAAAAAAAAAATCAATTTACAAAGAGTTTTTCAAAAAAAACACATTATAGATAAAAAATAATTATATGCACACTATTCTATCACTTTTTTTTCGTACCTTTGCACTTTCAATACGATAATTTATTTTTTTAACACAAATTTCTATAACACAATGAAAACAACTACATTACTAAAATCGCTATTCCTTGCGATTACGTTGTGTCTCACCTCTATGGTGTATGCACAAGACGAAACTTCTTTGCCAGAAGTAACAACTATGGAAGAAGTAATTTCTGCCCTCGGCGACAACGACAGTGTTCAAGTTTTATTCCGAAACCTCGAACCTATCTTCGTCAAAAAAAGTCTCTACATCGACACTTATATGCCTGATGGAAAAACTCTTATGAGCATCCGTTATGCATGCCCTGCTAAATTCGATGCAATCGGCACATATCGTTTTGTCGAAGACTACAACGGATATCGCTTCTCTGTCGACTCTATCGTTGACGTTTTCGATTTCCAAAACCTCGAATACCTCACAAACTACTACGAACAAACAAAAAGCGAAAATGCGCTCAAAGCAATCAATATCACAAAACCAGTTACTATCACTGCTGTCGATGGCGCTAATGTTTTCGTTCAATATCAAGACCTCGACCGCAACTACCATGGCGACCTCTTAGTTATCAATGGCGAACACTCTCTTGCCATTGGCGACAAAATCAACTCCTTTGCTACAAAATACAACGTTGCATCTAAACTCCCTCTCACCGACACTACTTTTGCCATCATCCGCAACGACTTCTTCGCTGTCGAAGCAACTTCTTTAGGCACTATCACAAACGGCAATAGCATCAGATACTCTATGATCAATTCTATTGCTAACCTCAGCAACCACAATGCCAAAGCCATTCAACTCCCTGTTGGTGGCACTATCACTAAAGAAAACGACAAATTCATCTACACTATCGGCGGAAACTCTGTAGAACTCAAATCTACAATCGTTGATCTCGAACAATACGTAGGACAAACTATCACAGAAGCAATCAAAGGCGTTGTCGACAACTGCAACACTGCCGACCACTCTAACGCTTTCATTGTTAACGAAATCAAAGCAATCGACACCAACTACGCTACTATCGCCGAATGGATCGAAGCTGCTCAAAATGGCCTTACTACTGGTTCGCTCAAAAATCCAGTGAATGTTACTCTCAGCGTTTACCAATCTTACAAATCTTATGTTTTCATCGAAGACGAAACTGCTGCCATCTGCCTCAACTTTGGCGACTTCAAAGAAAACCCTATCCAAACTGGCCACGTAATCTCTGGCATTGAAGGCGACCTTAGCATTATAAACACTGCTAACAACATCATTGCTCCAACAATCACTATGGCAATCGACGATACTGCCAAAATCCAAATCATCGACAGCATCGCCCTCAACCCTATCGACGTCACAATCGCCGAACTCAAAGCCGACGAAAAAGCTATTGCTAATGGCGAAATCTCTCAATATGCCAACAAACTCGTGCGCTTGAATGGCGTGAAAAAAGCCAAAAAATTCTATGGTAGAACATACTACCTAACTCAAGGCACCGACACACTATCATTCAACCAATCAACATTCAACAAATTCTGGAGCCAAATCGACACTCTACAAATGACAATCGTAGGCGTTGTCGACTACAGAACTATCAACTCTGCTCAACTCTACTCTATCTACCCTCGCTCGGTTGAAGACATCCACCTTGTAGCTCCTGAATTCACATACGAAGAAGACTCATACGAACAAGAATTAGAAGTATCTCTCTCTATGTTTGGTACTAAAGGCGTTGACTACAATTCTGTTCGCTTCATCATCAACCCTACTGAAGACCAAAATCCTATCGATGCTGGCAAAGAATACGACAAATCTTTCTACATCGACGAAACTACTACAATCCAAGCTGTTGCTACTTATCCTAACCAAAAATTCAGTCCTATCGTCACTGTCACTTACACTATCGTTGACGAAATCGTTGTTGCCGAACCAACTTTCACTCCTGACGCAACTGCTGAATACAACGACACTGTAATCGTAAGCATGGCATGCGAAACTCCTAAAACTGCAATTCTCTACGAACTCAGCGACGAAGAACCTACAATCGAATCGGCTCGCTTCGAAGAAACTCCACTTCTCTTCACAGAAACTACAACCATCTCTGCAATGGCTGTTCTCTTGAACTCTAAAGGCGAAGTTCGCATCAACCCTTACGACGAAGAACCTTTTGCAAGCGACATCGTTACAGTAACATACATTGTCAAAAAGACAGAACCAGACCCTGGCGTTGCTACCGACAATGTCGAATTGATGGCCATGGTCTACAGCCTTGCTGGCAACGTATACGTTCACACCGAAATCGGCAACACAATCGAAGTCTACACCGTTGCTGGACAAGCTATCTACACTGGCAAAGCTACAAACAACGTAACTTCAATCGATGCCCAAAACAACGACGTAATCATCATCCGCGTTAACGGAGAAACAGTAAAAGTTGCTATCAAATAATTGATATAACAACCCACCCAAAAAGGCGATGTGAAACCAATTTTCACATCGCCTTTTTTATGCACATTTCACACCCAAAAAACATCACAAAAAATACAATAACCCCCTCCCTTGTTTAAATATACTATACAGCAACCTGCAAGCAACCTTCACCCTACCTCCAAACACCCCTCTAAAATACAATAAGCCGCCCCAAAAAAAACAAGGCATATCCGCCCAAAAACAACACCCCAAAAACACAAAAAAGCGATGCACAGAACCCTCTGCACATCGCCATTATCATAATCCCCAAAAACGATTATTTCACATATCCGCCAATCGGACCTTGAACCGGATTATACATCTCCTCAATCATAGTAGCATAATTCTGAAGAATCACCGCACGACGAAGTTTCAACGTAGAAGTCAACTCACCCGATTCAATCGTAAAGCCACGTTTAATCAAACGGAACTTCTTAATCTTCTCATACGGAGCCATATCTTTTTGCAATTCAGCAATACGCTCTTCCATCATTTTGCAAACTTGTGGATTATCCATGAGTTCATCCACATATTCATATTTAATTCCGTTTTGCTCTGCATATCCCTTGATAGCCTCAATATTAGGTGCAATAATCGCAGTCACATAGTTGCGGTTATTACCAATCACAGCCACCTGCTCAATAAACACATCACCACCAAGAATAGTCTCAATCTGTTGAGGAGCAATATACTTACCATTCGAAGTTTTAAACAAATCCTTGATACGGTCAGTCATATAGAGGTGCTTACCATCCACCAACTTACCAGCATCGCCTGTGCGGAACCAACCATCAACAAACGAATTCTCTGTGATTTCTGGCTTTTTATAATATCCCGAGCAAACAGTCTTACCCTTCACAAGAATTTCACCATCTTCCCCTATTTTCACTTGAACATCAGGCATCAACGTACCCATCGAGCCAATCAAATAATTATCATAAGGATAACAACAAACCGTAGCCGTAGTCTCAGTAAGACCATAACCATACATAATCGGCAAACCAAGACTAATAAAGAATTTCGCCAACTTATCATCGAGCGCCGCACCCGCTACCGGGAACAAACGGCCCTTATCGATACCCACAACCTTCTTCAACTTCGAGAAAATCAAACCATCAGCAATACGATAACGACAAGCCAAACCAAAAGGAGCACGCTTCTTGTCCTTACGATAACCAATATTATACTCCTCACCTACTGCCAAAGCCCAAGTAACCATAGCCTTCATAAATGGCGAAAAAGTATCAATCTTCAACTGCACACCGGCAGCAATCTTCTCCCAAAAACGAGGCACAGCACACAAAAGCGTTGGACGCACCTCTTTGAGTGTATTCTGAATATCTGCAGGGCGCTGATTAAGATAAACCTTAACATCTTGCCATAAGCAAAAATATGTCCAAGCACGCTCAAAAATATGCGTAAGCGGAAGGAATGCCATCGACGTATCACTGCGCTTAATGCTCACAAGACGTTGATCGTGGATACGCATCGCCTCCAACAAGCACGAATGAGGCAACATAACACCCTTCGACTCTCCCGTAGTACCCGATGTGTACATAATAATCGCAAGGTCATCCTCAGTCGCAGCCTTAGTCCTAGCCTTAACAGTCTTTTGTAGCGACTCATCATCGCCCAAACGCATAAAATCCTCAAAATACATCGCACGCGACTCACCTTTCAAATTCACCGATGGGTCGAATACCACAATGTGTTTCAAGAACTTGTTGTTTTTAATTACTTCAAGAGCATTATCATACTGCACTTGCTCGCCCACGCAAAGAATCTCAATTTCAGCATCATTCACGATATACTCGATTTGCTGAACCGAAGCAGTTGCATACATTGGCACCGAAATAGCACGATTCGCATAGTTAGCAAAGTCCACCATCAATGCTTGAGGCATATTTTGAGAACAAATAGCCACTCTATCCTCTTCTTTAACACCCAAAGAGACAAGAGCACGAGCCACGCGTTCTACCTTCTCATGTAGTTCGCGCCATGTAATTTCAACCCACTTAGCCACCGAATAGTCGCGATAATACAACGCTACTCGACTAGCTTGTTTCTTTGCCTTCTCGGCAACAAGTTTCGAAAAATGAATTAATTCCATAAAAAAATGTTTTTTGTTTAATGTATAAAGTATAGCAACTATGACTTCTATAGTAGTTATTACAACTATAAAAACACAGCAACTATCAATCTTTCAATGTCTGAAGTGCCTGCTTTGCCGCAGCTTGCTCCGACTCTCGTTTGCTATTGCCGACACCAAGTCCCATCGGACGTCCATCCACCACCACTCGTGTCTGAAAACGTATTTTATTATCCTCCACTCGCGTCTCATCCACCAACTCATAATAAAATTCCTTACGCTCTTTCTGACACCATTCCAACAACATCGACTTATAATTCTTCTCATTGCGCAACAACTTCTCCATATTGACATATTTGGCATACGACCGCAAAATAAAATCTTTTGCCACCTCGTACCCCTTATCAATATATACAGCACCCACCAACGCCTC
>JAZLEE010000064.1:0-9320 GCA_045615085.1 Candidatus Aphodosoma sp.
ACCTCTGCTGCTGGTTGTTTTTTACCTTCGTAATAAACTTCACCAAGACCAAGCAATGGCAACGACATGTGTGCCAATGGAGCCAAGTCGCCCGATGCACCGAGAGAACCTTGTTGATATACTGCAGGCAATACACCCTCGTTATACATATCCACCAAGCGTTGAACTGTCACCAATTGCACGCCTGATACGCCATATTGCAATGATTGGATTTTGAGGAATACAATGAGTTTTACAATTTCTTGGTCAACTTCATCGCCAGTACCACATGAGTGGCTCATAACAAGATTCTTTTGAAGTTGAGAGAGCTCCTCTGCTCCTACGCTGATGTTACACAACGAACCAAAACCTGTAGTCACACCATAGATAGGTTCTTTTTGTGTTTTCATCTTATTGTCGAGATATTCGCGACAAAGGTTGATACGACGGATAGACTCTTCCGAGAGTTTAAGTTTATAATCTTCTGTAATGATGCGTTTTACGTCATCAATAGTGATTTTTGCAGGAGAAATTTCGTGAATTTTCATAATATGTAATTTTTATAAGACAAAAGAACATAAAGACATATTCTATGTTCTTATGTTCTTCTGTCTTTTTTGATTTATTATTTCAATGCATTTTTAATAATTGAATCGTCTTCTACGATATTTGGAACTGTAACCACCAAGTTTGGAGTACGTTCCATTTCTCGTTTGATAGCAAACATAGCACCTTCGTTGCGAGCCCAGCTACGACGAGCGATACCATTGTTCACGTCCCAAAGGAGCATCGATTTCAAACGACGTTCTGAGTCTGCCGAACCATCAATCATCATACCGAAACCACCATTGATAACTTCGCCCCAGCCTACACCGCCACCATTGTGAATAGATACCCAAGTAGCGCCACGGAATGCGTCACCAATGCAGTTGTGAACTGCCATGTCGGCTGTGAACGATGAACCGTCGTAGATGTTAGATGTTTCACGGAATGGAGAGTCAGTACCCGACACGTCGTGGTGGTCACGACCAAGAACTACAGGAGCCGACAATTCACCTGAAGCAATTGCATCGTTGAATGCTTTTGCAATCTTAGCACGACCTTCTGCGTCAGCATAGAGAATACGAGCTTGTGAGCCAACCACCAATTTATTCTTTTGAGCCTCTTTAATCCAGTGGATGTTGTCTTCCAATTGACCACGAATCTCTTCTGGAGCAGTGCGAAGGATTTCTTCTTGCACCTCAGTTGCAATGCGGTCAGTGATAGCCAAGTCTTTAGGATCGCAGCTTGTACATACCCAACGGAATGGACCGAAGCCGTAGTCAAAGAACATAGGACCCATAATATCTTGTACGTATGAAGGATAACGGAAACGACCATTTTCGCCCATTACATCAGCGCCTGCACGCGATGCTTCAAGCAAGAATGCATTACCATAATCGAAGAAATACATATCATTAGCAGTCAATTTATTGATAGCCGCTGCATGACGACGGAGCGACTCTTGTACTGCTTCTTTGAATTTTTCTGGTTCTTCTGCCATCATACGGTTACTTTCTTCGTATGAATAACCTACTGGATAGTAACCACCTGCCCATGGGTTGTGCAATGATGTTTGGTCCGAACCAAGATTAACTTTAATATTATCAGCTGCCAAACGTTCCCACAAGTCAACCACGTTACCTTGATAAGCCAACGACACAGCCTCTTTATTTTTAGATGCCTCAAGCATACGAGGAATCAATTTATCCAAGTCAGTATAAACTTCATCCACCCAACCTTGAGAGTGACGAACATTCACTGCTTTAGGGTTAACCTCTGCAATCACAGCCACTACGCCCGAGATAACACCCGCTTTGGGTTGAGCTCCCGACATACCGCCAAGACCAGCAGAAATAAATATTTGACCAGGTATTTCTTTAGCCAAACCTTTTTGGATTTGTTTACGAGCAGCATTCAACACTGTGATAGTCGTACCGTGCACAATACCTTGTGGGCCAATGTACATATACGAACCAGCGGTCATCTGACCATATTGGCTCACACCAAGAGCATTGAATTTTTCCCAGTGGTCAGGTTTAGAATAGTTAGGAATTACCATACCATTTGTCACCACCACGCGTGGAGCATCTTTATGCGATGGGAACAATCCCATTGGATGGCCCGAGTACATAACCAATGTTTGCTCGTCAGTCATCTCGCAAAGATATTTCATAGTCAAACGATATTGAGCCCAGTTTTGGAACACCGCGCCATTACCGCCATAAGTAATCAACTCGTGTGGGTGTTGAGCCACAGCATAGTCAAGATTATTATTAATCATCAACATAATCGCTGCTGCTTGTTTCGAGCGAGCAGGATAATCATTGATATTACGCGCCTTCATTTCATAATCTGGGCGCAAACGATACATATAAATACGTCCATACGTACGCAACTCCTCAGCAAATTCAGGAGCCAACTCTGCATGATGTTTTTTAGGAAAATAGCGCAATGCATTACGCAATGCCAACTCTTTTTCCTCTGGAGTCAAAATCTCTTTACGCTTAGGAGCATGATTAATCTCTGGCTCATAAGCCTTTGGTTGTGGCAACACGTCAGGAATACCTGCCGCAATGTCTTTTCTAAATTCTTCAAGTGTCATAAGATATAAGATTTTTAGTTATTGTTTTTACACTTCAATCATAACAACTCGCAAAGATACATATTTTTCTCCAATTTCACAATATTTTTCCACAAAAAAAAACACATCCCAACGAACCTATTTTTTCCTCTTTAGCTACAGCAATCTTCAATATACTATAAATATAGGATAAATATACTATAAACATACTATAAACATACTATAAATATACTATAACCCTATTTTCTCCCAAATACAAAACACTATTTTAGTAATTCACTTTTTTTTTGTAACTTTGCAACCTAATTCTAACAACTTCAAATCATTTATGAAAACTACTCAATTCAAACACTTTATGTTGCTCATTGCAGCAAGCATAATGCTCATTCTCTCATCTTGCACCCCAGAATCTGTAAACCCTTGGGAAGGTAACGACAACACAAACACATCTTCCACCAAGTTGATTGGCTATTGTGGCAACAACATCGATGTTAACATCGCTGCAGGTCAAATGGCGCGCCTCGGTGGTGGTACAACTCTACCAAAAGCCGTATTTGGCGATTCTAAATACATCGTCGGCGCACGCGTCTACATCGGTGCAGCCGCTACCGACACCAAAATCTTCATCTCTGCCGACCTCCAAACTAACCTCTACGAACAAGCTTTCGAAGTGGTACCTAATGCTTGGAACTACGTCAAATTCACTACTCCATTCGAACTTACCGACGACCTCGCTGGTGTCTACATCGGCTATATCGGTATGTCTGATGGTGCTATGCTTGGCATGGAAAGCGGCGAATTCCAACTCAACTCTAAAGGCATGGGCATGGACATCTACTACGATAGCACCGAAGACGACAAATGGCAATTCTTCACAAACGTAGGTGGCTATGGCTACAAAGGCAAACTCGGCATCCAAGCCGTTGTCGCTGGTGGCGATTATAGCAATGATGCTCAAACCGACGTCAAAATTGCTAATGTCAAAGTTGGCGAAAAACTCCCTATCAACACCCAAAACAACGTGAAATTCAACATCTTCAACTATGGTATTCGCACTATCAACCAAATCCTTGTTGAATATACCTACAACGGCAAAACCAACAACCTCTACCTCAACAATCTCGACTTGTGGAATGGTATGGGCTACGCCGTCAATATCACCGACCTCAAAACTCCAGACACTGAAGGCACATATCCTCTCACTATAAAAGTATCTGCTCGCGAAATGTCTGACGAAATCATCGACGACAACACATTTGCTATCGACCAAGAAATCTATGCAAGTGGCTATCAACGCAAAGTCCTCGTCGAAAAATTCACTGGTCAATCTTGCTCAGCTTGTCCTAATGGTGCCGAAATCGTCAAAGCTACACGTGCTGCTTTCGAAGGTCGCTCTATCGAAGTTGCTCACCACGAAGGCTTTGGTGCCGACGCTTTCACTATCGACGAAAGTAAAGAATATGCCAACTTCTTCTACTCTCAACCTAAATTCTCACCAGCGATTATGATCGACCGCAATGTCGCAAATTCCGAAAATTCAGAATCTGTAGTAGGTCGCGTCAACGACGATGCAACTCCTCTCTTCACCGAAGCTGTTCTCGCCAAAGCACTCGAATCTATCGCTCCGCTCAACATCAACATTGCTCATACATACAATGAGTCTAATCGCCAACTCGCCGTAACTGTTAGTGGCGAAGCCATCCAAGCTCTTCCTAACGCACGCGTCAACGTATGGCTCACTCAATCTAACATCAAAGCATACCAACTCAAAGGTGGCGACAACTATTCTCACGACCACGCTATCCGTGCTACTCTCACTGGCACTTGGGGTCAACAACTCGTTCTCACTCCAGACAACAAATACGAAATGACATTCCGCTACCAACTTCCTGAAAAAATCGGCGACTTCGACGTTGTCATCGAAGATATGGAAATCGTAGCTTTCGTAGCCGACTACGATGCTACAAGTAGCTTCAACTGCCAAGTACACAATGCCGAAGCAGTAGCTCTCAAAAAATAAAACATATCTCAAGCCCCTTCACTCATCCGAAGGGGCTTTTTCTATATCCAAAATACTATTCTCTAAACTTTTTTGTGTAAACTATTGCACAATCCAAATATTTATTATAACTTTGCAGTCCGAAAGTGCTTCACGGAGTGAAAGCTCTTAAGTAACTAATTATTAACCAATAAACTTTATCTGTATGTACTTAGACGCAGAAAAAAAACAAGAAATTTTTGGTAAATACGGTAAATCAACAACTGACACAGGTTCTCCAGAATCTCAAATCGCATTGTTCTCATACCGTATCGCACGTTTCACTGAACACCTCAAATCAAATCGTAAAGATTACAGCACTGAACGTGCTTTGAGTATGTTGGTAGGTAAACGTCGTAGCATGCTCAACTACTTGAAAAAAGTTGACATCGAACGTTATCGTGCTATCATCAAAGAATTGGGTCTCCGTAAATAATCCTTACGAGAACATTCTAAGAAATAAAGAGGACAAACTCTCCGTAGTTTGTCCTCTTATTTTTTATCCACAACAAAAATTTTCTCCTTTCAATTATTTTTACTAACTTTGTCTCATTATTTACAGAAGTCTCTCATCATTCACTCCCGCTATGAAAAGATTATTCCTACTAGATGCCTACGCCTTGATATACAGAGCCTACTATGCTTTCATGCGCATGCCTCGAATCAATTCCAAAGGACTAAACACTTCCGCAATATTTGGTTTCGTGAATACCCTCGAAGATGTGCTAACTCGCGAAAAACCAACCCACCTTGCAGTCGTATTCGACCCCTCTGGTCCTACCTTCCGACATGAGGCATACGAAGCATACAAAGCCAATCGCGAAGCCACACCCGAAGACATACGCAAGGCTGTGCCTATCATCAAACAGATAATCGAAGCCTACCGCATCCCTGTCATCGAAGTACCTGGCTACGAAGCCGACGACGTAATCGGCACACTTGCAGGCTTAGCGGCTCAAAAAGATTTCGAGGTGCTAATGATGACCCCCGATAAGGACTATGGTCAATTAGTCACCGAACAAATCAAAATCTACAAACCTCGCTTCGGAGCTTCTGGCTTCGACACGCTTGGTATTGCCGAAGTGCTCGAAAAATGGGGATTAAAAACCACCGCTCAAGTCATCGATCTCCTTGCCTTGATGGGTGATACTTCCGACAACATCCCAGGATGCCCTGGTGTTGGCGAAAAAACTGCAGTCAAACTACTACAACAATTCGGTTCTGTCGACAATATGCTCCTACATACCGACGAAATCAAAGGTGCACTAAGAGCCAAAGTCGAAGCTAACATCGAACAAATCAAGTTCTCTAAATTCCTTGCAACAATCAAAACCGACGTTCCTGTCGATTTCGACGAAGCCTCTCTTATCATCGAAGAGCCTAACACCTCCGCCCTACTCGATATCTTCACCGAGTTAGAGTTCCGAAGCCACATCAAAAAATTAGAGACAAAATCCGACGACTCTACCACAAAGAAACCTCAAATAAAAAACAATTCTGGCATGGGTTCTCTCTTCGACGACGACGCACCTCAAGCCATCTCTACACCTATCGCAACCAACGACACTACTCCTATTGAGAGAACCGACTTCGAAAGCTACGATACCCAAAAGGCAAACTATATTTGTGCCGACACAGTCGAAGCTCAAAACGAACTCATCAATCTCCTCTCAAAGCACAAAGTCATTGCTTTCGACACCGAAACCACCTCGTTAGACGTATTAAATGCCGAACTCGTAGGCTTCTCATTCTCTATCCCTACGATTGGCGACTCGCGCCCTACTGCCTACTATGTTCCAGTAAGCGCAACCCAATCAGAAGCCCAAGCTACTATCAACCTATTCAAACCCATATTCGAGAACGAAGCAATCGAAAAAACAGGTCACAATATCAAATACGACATGATGGTCTTGGCCAATTATGGCATTGAACTCAAAGGCCAACTTTTCGACACAATGATTGCCCACTATCTATTGCAACCCGAGTTGCGCCACAATATGGACTATCTTGCCGAAATTCTCTTAAAATACAAGACTATCCACATCGACGAACTAATCGGCACTAAAGGCAAAAGTCAGGGCTCTATGCGCGACGTAGCATTAGACCAAATCACCATCTATGCCGCCGAAGATGCCGACATCACCATGCGTCTAAGAGCCGTTTTAGAACCTCAAATAGAGGAGTATGGCTTATCTGACCTATTCTACAACATAGAGATGCCTCTCGTGAAGGTATTGGCCGACATGGAGCGTACAGGCGTTATTATCGACGACTTTGCTCTGGCTCAATCTTCAAGCATAATGACTGCTGAACTACAAAAAATCGAGCGTCACATCCGAGAAATCTCCGGAACCAACATCAATATCAGTTCGCCAAAACAAGTTGGCGAATTACTATTCGATACCCTCAAAATCACCGATAAAGCCAAGAAAACAAAAAGTGGACAATACGTAACCGACGAAGAAACTCTCGAAAATCTTCGCTCAAAACACCCAATTGTAAGCGAAATCTTAGACTATCGTGGCGTAAAAAAGCTACTCAGCACCTATATCGACGCATTGCCTAAACTAATCAACGAAAAGACTGGCCGTGTTCACACATCTTTCAACCAAACCGTAACTGCCACGGGTCGATTATCATCGTCTAACCCTAACCTACAAAATATACCTATCCGCGACGAGCAAGGCAAAGAAATCCGCAAAGCATTCGTTGCATCCGAAGGTCACATGTTTCTTTCTGCCGACTATTCACAAGTCGAATTGCGCCTAATGGCACATCTATCGCAAGACAAGAATATGTTAGATGCCTTCAATGCCGACCATGATATCCATGCTGCCACAGCGGCCAACATCTACAAAGTCCCTATCGAAGAGGTAACAAGCGACATGCGTCGCAAAGCCAAAACTGCCAATTTCGGCATCATATACGGTATCTCCGCATTTGGTCTATCCGAACGCTTAGGCATATCTCGTACCGAAGCCAAAGAGTTAATAAATGGCTACTTCGCAAGCTTCCCAAGCATAAAAGACTATATCGACACAACCATCGAAAATGCCCGTCGCGATGGATATGTCGAAACACTACTACATCGCCGTCGCTATTTGCCCGACATCAACTCTCGCAATGCCAACGTTCGTGGCTATGCCGAGCGCAATGCGGTAAATGCTCCAATACAAGGCACTGCTGCCGACGTCATAAAAATAGCTATGGTACGCATTGCCGATAGGCTAAAACGCGAAGGGCTAAAAACCGAGATGCTGATACAAGTACACGACGAACTAAATTTCAACGTTCCAACCTCTGAAATCCAACAAGTAACACAACTCGTTCGCGAAGAAATGGAAGGTGCAATAAAACTCTCTGTACCACTCCGAGTTGACATTGGCATAGGTGCAAATTGGCTTGAAGCGCACTAATTAAGCGCACACACAAAAAAAATGCAAATAACCTATTGTAAATTAAGAAAATTTCACTAACTTTGCATCCAAATATCTTTTGAATAAAAATCAAACAATTAAAATTAATAATTAGCATATAATTCAGATATTCATTCGGTTATAAATTCACAAAAAACTAAAATTTATAATTATGGATTATGAATTATGCTTTATGAATTACTAAAGTATGGCTTTTACCAACAACGTAATGATTGTTCGCCATGGTCTTTTGGCGAAACTCGTAAAACTCTGGAAAGAAGACAAACTCGTTGAAGAAATCGACGAACTTCCTATCCAACTCTCTCCACGTCAATCTAAAGTTCGTGGCCGTTGCTGTATTCACAAAGAACGCGCAGTGTGGAAATACAAAACTTTCCCTCTCCTCGGCTTCGACATGTCGGACGAAGTGAGCGAAAACACTCCTCTTTCTCACTATGCTAAAGAAGCCCTCGCTCGCCAAGAACGCACTAAAAAGAACATCATGTGCGTGATGGACGAAGCTTGCTCTTCTTGCGTTCAAACTAACTACGAAATCTCTAACCTCTGTCGTGGTTGCGTTGCTCGTAGCTGTTATATGAACTGCCCTAAAAACGCTATTCACTTCAAATCTAACGGCCAAGCTGAAATCGACCACGATGTTTGTATCTCTTGCGGTATCTGCCACCAAAGCTGTCCTTACCACGCAGTTATCTACGTGCCAGTGCCTTGCGAAGAAGCTTGCCCTGTAAAAGCTATCTCTAAAGACGAATTCGGCGTTGAGCACATCGACGAAAGCAAATGTATCTATTGCGGTAAATGCGTAGACGCTTGTCCTTTCGGTGCTATCTTCGAAATTTCTCAAGTATTCGACATCCTCGAAACTATCAAAAACCCTAACAAGAAAATCGTGGCAATGGTAGCTCCTGCTATCCTTTCACAATTCAATACAACTCTCGAAAGCCTCTACGGCGCACTCAAAGAAATCGGCTTCGACGACGTTATCGAAGTTGCTCTCGGTGCTGACGAAACTACTCGTCGCGAAAGCCACGAGCTCATCGAGAAACTCGAAGAAGGTCAACCTTTCATGACTACTTCATGCTGTCCTTCTTACATCCAACTCGTTAAGAAACACATCCCAGAAATGGAAAAATATGTTTCTACTACTCTCTCTCCAATGCGCTACACTGCCGAAATTGCTAAAGAAAAATATCCTGACTGCAAAACAGTATTTATCGGCCCATGTATCGCTAAACGCAAAGAGGCT
>JAZLEE010000065.1:0-1783 GCA_045615085.1 Candidatus Aphodosoma sp.
TGTTTGATAACCTCCATCAAAGGAATTCCAAACCACTGAAGTTCACCATCTTCCATTGTGAACTCTTCATTAGGCACCTCGAATGCCTGTTGAATCAAATCGATATACTTATTTTTCATAACAAAGAGTTTTATCAATCCAACTCACTCGGATTGTATTTTTTTTGACAATGTAATTAACTTAGATTATCCAAAAACCAAACAATCTAAATATTTCGACTGCAAAGTTACACAATATATTCCATATACACAAGAGAATAAGAATAAAATAAAAGCCATACTATCAGCTCACTGATAGCATGGCTTTCTGTTTTTGCTCAAACTAATATTTCAACGTGCATATTTCAATATCGATGGATTTGCTTTGATATATTCGGTCATTGCATCATAACCATATTGATATATCTCTTGATAGCGTTTGAAGTCAAATTCGTGATACTCTTTCAATGCCCAACTATCAACGAGGAAATCGGCACTTGCACGATTAGGTTCGGCATTCCTGTGCTGCATCAATCGCAAAGCCCATGTTGCCATATCAATTGAATTCTTAGCACTGAAGCTTTCGATAAAAGGCAATACATCTATTGCTACCACCTTCATCCATGGTCGGCCAAGTTGCATTCGCAAGGCTTTCACAGGAAGGTTGTCTACAGTTCCACCATCTACATAACGAACTCCATCAATAACAATCGGTTCGAACACAGCGGGAATCGATGACGATGCCGCCACAAATTCGATTAGATTACCTCCCGTATGGCGATATTCGGGCATACCAGTTTCGACATTAGTAGCACAAACCATAAATTGTCGCTGCAGACTATCGAACGAATTATGCGGAACAAACTCACGCAACTCGCGAAGGAGTGTCTTCTGCGTACTCATGCCTTGGTTCCAATAGGCCGATTGCCAAGTCATCAAATGGCCTACCTTATACAGTCGTTTCTCTTTGACAATCTCCATAATCTCATCGGCAGTATAACCAGCCGAATACATCACGCCAATTATCGCACCCATACTTGTGCCTGCCACATACTTAGGTTGGATACCATGCTCTTCGAGAGCCTTAATTGCTCCGATATGGGCAAGTCCCAATGCACCGCCACCACTAAACACTACGCCAAGATTCTCATTCATGAGAACGGCTTTTTCTTCTGTTTGGGCAGTCAACCCCGCCACAAAAACAGATAATAATAGATAAGAAATAAGTTTTTTCATAATTATGTGGTTTTATATATGTATATGGTTTCTTTATGTGCATGCTATGGAGACGCAATGTATTGCGTCTCTACAAGGCTATGCTATACACTACCACCTCGTAAGGTTTAAGTGATATTTTGACTGGTTCTTCTGCCGAAAGGTTTAACTCGGCTTTGTTGCCCGACATCAAATCCTCGGCAACTACCTTGCCAAATGCCACACGACCTATCGCATCAAACAAATGATGAGTAAGATTGAGTTTGATATTACGCTCTTCGCCAGCAAAATTAGCCACTACGAGCAACGCCTCATTGTCGGTATAGCGCACAAAGGCATATTGTCGAGATGAATCAAAGTGCAGATTGCCTTGATTCAACCACATCAAATCATAGAACTTACCCTCTGCCACAACATTGCTATTCGCAAGAGCTATCAATCTACGATATGAATTGAGAATTGAAAATTGAGAACCGAAGGTCTTTGAGCCTTTGGCGATAAAATTGAGAATTAGGTCCTCACCTCCATCAAAATATTTTTGCAATTGATTGAGGCTTTCCACTTTCCAATAATCGAATATCGTAGTGCGA
>JAZLEE010000066.1:0-2767 GCA_045615085.1 Candidatus Aphodosoma sp.
TCATACAAAACCAAATGATATATTTCTAGACAGGAAGACACGATGACACGAAAATAAATCTTGTTCTCTTGTCTTCATGTCTATATCAAAAAACCACAAAAATCTATTATTACTATGAAAACCAAAGCAATCGTTCCAATCCTAATTGGAGCACTATGGACCGTATTCAGTCCTAAAGCCGAAGCCTGCACAGGCATCACTCTCACCAGTGCCGATGGCACTACCATCGTTGCTCGAACCATCGAATGGGGAGGCACAAATCTCAACAGCATGTATGTCGTTGTGCCTCGCGGTCACACCACACAGTCCTATACCCCTACCGGCGTAGACGGCATGATGTTCACAGCCCGCCATGGCTATATCGGTTTCGCTGTCGAACAGCAAGAGTTCATCACCGAAGGTCTCAACGAGCGAGGACTCTCTGCCGGACTATTCTATTTTCCTCACTACGGAGAGTATGTTCCCTACAACCCCGACCACAAAAGTCGCACCATCTCCGATTTTCAACTCGTATCATACATCTTAGGCGAATGCGCCACTATCAACGAAGTGAAAGCTGCAATCGCACGTATCGACATCGTCAACATCGACCCTCGTTCGTCAACGGTGCATTGGCGATTTATCGATGCCTCGGGCCATCAAGTCGTAATGGAGATAGTCAACCGTCAGGTCCATTTCTACGACAATCCGCTCGGAGTATTCACCAATTCTCCTGGATTCGAGTGGCAAATCACCAATCTCAACAACTATGTCAATCTCTACCCTGGCTCTGCCCCATCTCAAAACTTGCATGGCATGCGCCTCGCCCCATTCAGTTATGGCAGTGGCATGCTCGGACTTCCAGGCGACTTCACTCCCCCTTCACGATTCGTGCGTGCAGCATTCTTCCAAAGCACAGCTCCACAACAACCCACAGCCGAAGCCACCGTGCGCCAATGTTTCCAGATTCTCAATGCGTTCGACATCCCTATCGGCGTCGAGTTTGGTTTAGACCAAGTGCCTGTCGACGACATGCTCACAGCCACCCAATGGACCTCAGCCACCGACATGAAGCATCGCAAAATCTACTTCCGCACCATGTACAACCCTATCATCCGTTGCATCGACCTCAACTCCATCAACTTCCGCAAAGTGAAATACCACGCCGAGCACTTCGATCAAGTCAAAGAACAAACAATAGTGGAATTAGAAATTAACGTCAGCTCGATATAAAAATCCGGAGGGTAATCTGTGTCATCCGTAGAGCGATTTTGACGTAGTCAAAGAGCGAATCGTTAAATCCGGATGGCAAAAAATCTATAAAATCTGTGTAATCTGTGGGAGATAAATAATAAAATTCTGTGTTTTCCGTGTGCTCCGTGAGCCATAAAAGTTATATCGAACTCACGTAAATGAGGAATGAGGAATGAGGAATGAAGAATGGAGAATGAACCCCCTCGTCCTGCGGACACTCCCCCTATAAACAGGGGAGAGTTATAAAAAGCACTATCCCCACAACTCCTCCCCTGTTTATAGGGGAACCGACGAACGAAGCAAGAGCAGAAGGCAAATTTATTTGCATTATGCCTTGCAAGGAGGAGGAAGACGAAGTCAAAGTGCCTGTAAGGCGGAGGGGTTGAAATTCTTAATTCTCAATTCTCAATTCTCAAATACCCACTCACAGTGTGTATTGAATCACAAAAATTTCCAAATTTAAATATACTATACAGCAACCTGCAAGCAACCCACGCCCTACCTCAAAAATACCCACTCACAGTGTGTATCCACCCTCACAAAGTCCCAAAAATCCAACCACCCACAAAAGCGCAAAACGCAAAACGCAAATTCAATCCCATTTGGTGATTTCAAAAAAATGTAGTAACTTTGTAGTTACTTACTACTCCAACAAAAATCCAACTCTATGAAACGATTTGCTGTTTACTCAAAATATTGTCTGTTGCTGTTATTCATGGCAATAGGTATATGTAGCATAAAGGCTCAGGGAACAACAGGTTTTCCCTATCCGCAGATACCTACCATGTTAGTCGAACCACAACAGAGGGCCAATTATTTGTTGATGCACTATTGGGACAATGTCGATTTCAGCGATATGACGCTTGTGATGAACGACGATTTTATGTAACAAGGGTTTGTCGACTATCTATCGGTGTTGCCCATTGTCGATAATCAGACAGCTGAAAAATCGGTTGAAGCGATGATGAAACGTGCCGAAATAAACAAAACGGCATATAAAAGATTGGTGAATATAGCCGAAAAGTATCTTTTTGAACCAAATTCGCCGATGGTGAGCGACGAAATGTACATCATGTTTCTGAATCAAGTGCTGAAAACTACGGTGTTGAGCAATGTAGAGAAAGCAAGATTCGACTATCAGCACAAGGCATTGATGAAAAACCGAGTGGGCTCTATAGCTACCGACTTCATCTATATCGACAGTAAGGGCGAAACAAAGTCGTTGCATAAATTCGCAGCCGACGAAACTCTGCTGATATTTTACGATCCCGATTGCGACAACTGTGCCGAAATCATAGAACGGTTGCGCTACAACAGAGTGCTGAATGCCAAAATAGCTAGTGGACATTTGAGAGTATTAGCTATTTATGCCGAGGATAATGCAGAATTGTGGGAAAAAGAGTTGCCGAAGATGCCAGCAAATTGGAGTGTAGGCAGAGCCGTGAGCAAAATTCGGGCTTCAGGACTATACGTATTGAGGGCGATGCCAGCAATCTATCTGTTAGATAAAGACAAAAAAGTAATAAAAAAAGAT
>JAZLEE010000067.1:0-21657 GCA_045615085.1 Candidatus Aphodosoma sp.
GAGATGACGGCGCCATTGTTCATTTCGGAACCAGTGGCAGGCATAGTCATTACGGATGCAAATGGGATTGCGCCAGTGACTTTTTTAGGATCGAGGACAAGATCCCAAGCGTCGCCATCGTAGCAGATAGCGCAAGCAATGAGTTTTGTGCCGTCGAGAGTTGAGCCACCACCTACGGCAATGATGAATTCGACTTTTTCGGCTTTGCCGAGTTCGATGGCACGGCGAAGAGTTTCTACTTTAGGGTTAGGTTCGATGCCCCAGAATTCGACGATTTCGTGACCTTTGAGGGCATTGATAACTTGGTCGTAGACACCATTAGTTTTGACACTGCCACCACCGAAGGTGAGCATTATTTTGGTAGGGCGAGAGAATTGTTTTTCGATTTTGGCAATAGAACCTTTGCCGAAGATTAGTTTAGTTGGATTTTGGAATTCGAAGTTTAGCATAGTGGTATGTTTTTAGGGTTAATTTTATAGTGGATACACAATGAGAGTGTGTATTTTGTAGGTAGGGTGCGGGTTGCTTGAAGGTTGCTGTATAGTATATTTAGGTTTTGGAAATTCAAGCATTGAATACACACTGAGAGTGTGTATTTAGAAATTTTGCATATCGTATAGTTTTTTGTACTGTCCGTTGAGCGCAATGAGTTGGTCGTGGGTGCCTTGTTCGATGATTTCGCCTTCGTGGAGAACACAAATGAGGTCGGCAGATTTGATAGTAGATAGGCGATGGGCAATGACGATGGCAGTGCGATTGAGCATTAGATGTTCGATAGCATCTTGGACGAGGCGTTCGGACTCGGTGTCGAGGGCAGAAGTGGCTTCGTCGAGAATGAGAATAGGTGGGTTTTTGAGAATAGCGCGAGCAATGGAGATGCGTTGGCGTTGACCACCAGAGAGGCGAGAACCGCGGTCGCCAATATTGGTTTGATAGCCATCGGGAGTAGCCATGATGAAGTCGTGGGCATTGGCAATGCGTGCGGCTTGTTCGACATCGGCTTGAGTGGCATGTTCGACACCGAAGGTTATGTTGTTATATATGGTGTCGTTGAAGAGGATGGCCTCTTGGTTGACATTGCCCATGAGATGGCGTAGATCTTTGATTTTTAGATGCTTTATATCGATGCCATCGATAGAGATTGAGCCCTCGATAGTATCGTAGAAGCGAGGAATGAGGTCGACGAGAGTAGATTTGCCAGAGCCAGATTGTCCGACAAGGGCAATGGTTTGACCCTTGCGGATAGTTAGGTTGATATTGCGGAGAACCCAGTTGTTTTGGTATTTGAAAGATACGTTGTTGAACGAGATTTCGTTGTTGAACGAGTTGATAGATTGAGGATTGAGAGATTCGGTGATGTCATTTTCGGTGTTGAGAATGGCATCGATACGTTGGAGAGATGCCATGCCTTTTTGGATGCTATAGCCAGCACGAGAGAGTTCTTTGAAAGGATTGATAATACTATAGAATATGACAAGATAGTAGATGAATTCGGGAGCAGAAATGCCTCCATTGCCATTGAGGATGAGAAATCCGCCGTACCATAGAAGAATGGCAATGACGGCAGTGCCAAGAAATTCGCTAACGGGGTGTGCAAGGAAATAGCGAGTGTGTATGCGATTGAAAGTGTGGCGGATAGAGTTGTTGAGCGAGTCGAATCGTTGAGCGAGTTTGTCTTCGGCATTGAAGGCTTTGATGATGCGTAGCCCGCCGAGTGTCTCTTCGATTTGAGCAATGAGTTCGCCAGAGAGTTGTTGTCCGAGGAGAGATTTGCGTTTGAGAGATTTGCCTATGCGACCGATTAGAAGTCCGCTGATAGGGAGGAGGATTAGAACGAATATGGTTAGTTTCCAACTCATTGTGAATAGCACAACGAGATAGATGATGATCATTATAGGATTTTTGAATATAGTTTCGAGTGAGGCAATGATTGAGGCTTCGACTTCGGTGACATCGTTGGTTATGCGGCTAATGATGTCGCCTTTTTTCTCTTGAGAGAAATAGCCAAGATGTAGAGAAGTGATTTTGTGATAGATAGTATTGCGAATGTCGCGGAGAACGCCAGTGCGAATAGGAACGAGAGAGGCAGATGCGAGGAAAGTGGTGAGGGTTTTGAATAGGGTCATCACAATGAGATAGATGCCTAAGAGCATGAGAGCGGTAGAGGCTCCGTATTGAGCGATGAGCGATTCGATGTAGAAATATAGGTTGTTTTTGGCAATTGTAAGGAGAGAATCGAGAGATGAGATTTGAGAGAAAGGTATGAAAGAGTGGGTATTTGCCTCCATGCCGAAGAGGATTTGCAAAATGGGAATAATTGAGGCAAAAGAGAATAGGTTGAATATAGTGGCTAAGAGGTTGAGTAGTAGGTTGGCTACGACTAACCACTTGTAGGGAGATAGAAAACGTCGGAAGAGAGAGAACATATTATAGTTAGGAGTTAGGAGTTAGGAGTTAGAAATTGCAAAGGTAGTAAAAATAATTCATAATTCATAATTTTTCATGAAAAACTCAAGACCGATGGTTTATAATTCATAATTTTTTGTTAACTTTGCATGCTTTTAATAGAGACGCATAATAATATTGTAATTATGGAACATTATATTGTATCGGCGCGTAAGTATAGACCACAGACGTTTGAGTCGGTGATAGGTCAGGCTGCGTTAACGGCAACATTGAAGAATGCAATCGCCAATAACCATTTGGCGCATGCATATTTGTTTTGCGGTCCGCGCGGAGTGGGAAAAACGACATGTGCGCGTATATTTGCTAAGACGATAAATTGTTTGAACCCAACATCTTCGGGCGAAGCATGTAATGAGTGTGAATCGTGTAAAGCATTCAACGAGCAACGTTCGTTTAATATACACGAATTGGATGCGGCATCGAATAACTCGGTGGATGATATACGTAATTTGGTTGTCCAGGTGAGAATACCTCCTCAAATTGGTAAATATAGTGTGTATATCGTCGATGAGGTTCATATGTTGTCGTCGCAGGCATTTAATGCATTTTTGAAAACATTAGAGGAGCCACCTGCACATGCTATTTTTATATTGGCAACAACTGAAAAGCATAAGATTATTGCCACTATATTGTCGCGTTGTCAGATATATGACTTTAACCGTATTACGATAAATGATACGGTAGAACACTTGAAATATGTGGCTAGAGATAGAGGTGTTGAGGTGGAAGATATGGCATTGAATGTAATTGCGCAAAAGGCAGATGGAGCTATGCGTGATGCATTGTCGATATTCGACCAAGTGATGAGTTTCTGCGGAAATAAGATTACGTATGAAGGTGTTATTGCCAATTTGAATGTGTTGGATTATGATTTTTACTTCAGATTGGTGGATGCATTGTTGCAAAACAAAGTGGCAGAATCGTTGATGGTGTTTGATGAGGTGTTGAGCAAAGGGTTTGAAGGACAGCATTTTGTAGGGGGATTGTCGTCGCACTTGAGAGACTTGATGGTGAGCAAGGATCCAATAACATTGCCATTGTTGGAGGTGGGGGCTGCGATTGCCGAAAGATATAAAGAGCAAGCACAACGATGCGATATATTGTGGTTGTATAAGGCATTGGAATATACAAATGATTGTGATTTAGGCTATAGAGCAAGTAGGAATAAGCGCTTGTTGGTAGAAGTGATGCTGATTCGTATTGCAGGACTTGTGGGAGGAGGATTACAATCAAAAAAAGTTGAACCGGAGTTGCCATTGATAGATGTTGCGCCAACTCCGGGAGGACAAGTAAATGCAACAGAGCAACAAGTAGTAGTGAATAGACCTATTGCTGTGGGAGGAGAAGTTTCTCAACCGAGAGTTCCAGTGAAGGTAGGACCGATTGTTGTGCAGAAACCGACAACAGTAAGAGTGGCTTTGGCTACTGAAAGCAATCAAACTAAGCAAGAAGAGACGAAACCTATAGTTGTAGAGGAGACACCTGTGGAAGTTATTGCACAAGTGGAAGAGGTTGAGACTGTCAAGGTGAAATTTACGTTGGATACATTGGTTCAAGTTTGGAGATTGTATGCGAAGAAGATAGAAGGGGAGTTGTATACCTCAAAAGCAATGATGAATTGTTTGCCAAGTGTAATAGAGGGAACGCAAATAGTTGTGAAACTGGTTAATCAAATGCAATATGATGACCTAATAAAGCATAAGAGTAATATCGAGAGATTTATGTGTAATGAGTTGAAGTGTGGTAATATAGAGTTGAAGTTTGTTGTAGATGAGAAAATTGCAGAAGAGGCTATTTTGACACAAGATGAAAGATATGTACATATGCTAAAGATAAATTCAGACTTTAGGGCACTAAAAGTAGAATTAGGATTAGATTTGATTTGATAGAAAAAAGAGATGTAACATGAAGTTACATCTCTTTTTTTTATTCAGCGAAAGGTTTGATTTCGCACATTTCTAAATATTCATTCCAATCAGGGTCTATCTCAACGTAGAGAGTTATTGGTAGTTGAGGTAGATTAGCGAGTGATTCGTTGAGACGTTCGCCAAATACACGAGATGTGCGAGTGTAGAATACCATTGTGCGTTCGTTGTTGCCAGTGTAGATGCCAGTGAGAATGGCAAGTTTGTCTTTTTCTACAGCACTGCGGAGAGCATCAACGACTTTTTCCATTAATTCACCTTCGGTATCAGATGGCATACCATTATGAGAAGAGTCGTATTTCCAATATATTTCTACACGTTCTTTGAATTTACCAGATAGGCGAAATTCGTCCAAGTCATCTCGTCCAGAAACGAAAATAGGCATTTCGTTGTCGGCTTCAGCCATTGTGCTGAACCAATTGTCTGTCAGTTTCATAATTAGATTTCCCAAGCGAGAGCACTAGCACCGAGGATAGCAGCATCGCTTTCTTTGAGAGTAGAGAATAGAACTTTTACCTTGTTGCGCCAAATAGGCATAAGGTTGAGGTTCATGCTTTCTACGATAGGTTTATAAATTAAATCGCCAGCTTTGGTTAGACCACCGAATAGAACGATAGCTTCAGGTGCAGAGAATGCAACAAAATCGGCAAATTTTTCGCCCAACATGCGACCTGTGAAAGCAAAGATATCTTTTGCAACTTCGTCGCCTTCGATAGCCGCGTCAAATACATCTTTTGATGTTATATTTTCAGCAGGAATATTACGAAGGAGTGTTTTGCGATCAGTTAGTTCGAGAATTTCGCGAGCTGTGCGAGCAACACCCATAGCAGAAGCATAAGTTTCGAGACAGCCAGTTTTGCCACAACCACAGATACGACCATTGTTGCGAACAGCGCAAGTGTGACCTAATTCGCCAGCAAAACCGTCGTGACCATATACTACATCGCCATTGATTACGATACCAGAGCCAACACCAGTGCCGAGAGTAATCATAATAAAATTTTTCATTCCGCGAGCAGCACCATATGTCATTTCACCTACTGCGGCAGCATTAGCATCGTTGGTAAGTGCAACTGGGATGCCAATTTTTGCTGTGAGCATATCGGCAAAATGTACGATTTGGTTTTTAGCCCAAGTGAGGTTTGCTGCACTTTCGATGCAACCAGTATAATAATTGCCATTAGGAGCACCAACACCAATACCGCGAATATCGTCGATAGAATATTCTTTGTCGATGAGTTTTTTGATACCTTCGGCAAGATCATTTATAAATTCTTCAGGGTTGTTTTGTGTATTGCTACGAATAGCAGTTTGTTTGAGCACATTACCGCGAGCATCTACAATACCAAATTTGGCAGTTTGACCGCCGAGGTCAACGCCGATAACATAAGGTTTACTCATAGTGATTAGTTATTTTAGTTATTAGTTGAAATATTTTGATTTACATTTTTACTTCCAAAGATAGCATATATTAGCATATATAAGATGCCAACTAGCACGACATAGTAGCTATTTATGAATCCGAAATTGTCGGCTACCCAACCTTGAATTAGAGGAAGAACACCACCACCGCATACCATCATCATAAATATGCCTGATGCCGCAGCGGTATATTTTCCGAGTCCTTCAACTGCAAGATTGAAAATGGCTCCCCACATAACAGATGTGCAAAGACCGCAAAGAATGAGAAGTAAGATATTAACAGGAACGGCTTCTATACCAAATGATATGTCAGACTTAAATACTGGCATATTAACCATAGTTTGAGGTAGATAGATGGCGCAAATGACGAGTAGAGTAGCAATTGTTGTTGTAGCAATGAGCATAGATTTGCTTGAAATATATCCACCAATCGAAGCACCAATAAATCTACCGATAAGCATCAAAAACCAATAAGTTCCTACAATTGTGCCAGCAACGGCCGTGTCCATACCGAGGTCGGTAGTCATATACAAATTTGCGATGTTTGGAATACCAACTTCGACACCTACATATATGAATATAGCAATAATGCCAAGATTGAAGTGACGGAACGAGAATGCCGAATGGTTATCTTTGACAGTCTCTTTTTGTTGATTTAAGTGTGGTTCGGGCATATCAATGAAAAATAGCACCAAGAAAGCAAGAGCAAATATACCCATTGCTAACCACAAAGCTGGATTAGCATCTTGAATAGTGCGATTGGCAGCATTGCCCATTAGCATACCAACCAATACAGGGGCTAGTGTTGCTCCTGTCGAACCAAACACTCCACCAATTTGTATCAACTGATTACCTTTTTTGCCTCCTCCGGCAAGAGTATTCAACATCGGATTACACACTGTATTAAGTATGCACATTGAGAATCCAGAGATAGAGGCACCACAGAGGTATATTGCATATGTCGCCGCACCCATATATCCAGATAAGAATGTGATTCCTACACCAACTAAACCTACTGCAACGGCAACGAGAGATGTTGTTTTGTAGCCATATCGTTGTAGAAGTAAACCGGCAGGTATACCCATGCAAGCATAGGCAATGAAATTGGCAAAATTGCCCAATTGCGATATCAAATTTGATGCATTGAATTGTGATTTGACAATAACACCAAAAGGATTTTGCAAACCAGTGACGAATGCAATCATAAAGAAGAGTGCAACCATCATTATGATAGGCAGAATGTTACTTTTTTTCATTATAGGTTGTTTTTGAGGAATGTGTTGAAACGAGTATATAGGTGATAGCGAGTTTTCGCTCCTAAGATACTGTGGTTTTTGTTTGGATAAATTTGCATTTCGAATTGGATGCCAGCTTCAACCAAAGCATCGCAATAGAGCATTGCATGTTGGAAATGAACATTGTCGTCGGCAGTGCCATGGCAGAGAAGTAATTTTCCTTTGAGGAGATGAGCATTAGCAATCAAATCAGATTGTTCGTAGCCATGGTCGTTTTCTTGAGGAGTTGACATAAAACGTTCGGTATAAGCTGTGTTGTACAATCTCCAATCAGTTACAGGAGCAATAGAGATACCAGCTTTGAATGTTTCGTTGCCGTAAGTGAGGCAGTTGAGAGCCATAAAACCACCAAATGACCATCCCCAAATAGCGATTCTATCTTCGTCGATATAAGATTGTTTGCCGAAATATTGAGCTGCAGCTACTTGATCTTCTGTTTCGTATTTACCAAGATTCCAATATGTGCAAGTGCGGAATTCGTGTCCGCGTGCACCTGTACCACGGCTATCAACGCAAGCTACGATATAACCTTCTTGTACGAGATAGTATTCCCAATCAGGTTTGAATCTATCGAGTGCTTCTTGGCTATTAGGACCAGAATATTGCACCATTACGAGAGGATACTCTTTATTTTCGTCGAAATTGGCAGGTTTGATAATCCATCCATAAAGGTTAGTTCCATTCACAGCATCGAAATTGATAAACTCTTTTTTAGGAAGATTATAAGCATCGAACTTAGCTTGAAGTTCTTTATTGTCAATGATAGTGCGCAACACTTTGCCTTTTGTATCGCACAACGCAAAAGTATTAGCAGTTGTAGTGTTGTGGAATTGTGATACAATATACTTCATACCTTTTGAGAATGAGGCAGAGTGTGTGCCAGGGCGTGAATCGAGATTAGTGATGTTGCCTTTTTTGTCGGCTTTGTAGATGTGGCGTTGAGATGGGTGCTCTTTCGCTGCTTGGAAATAAGCAGTTTTTGTTTTTTCGTCATAGCCATAATATGCTGTTACGTCCCATTCACCTTTTGTGATTTGACGAATCAAGCCACCATTAGCATTGTAGTGGTAGATATGACGCCAACCATCGCGTTCGCTCATTGCAACAAATGAGTTGTCTGAGTTGAATTTCAAATGAGTATAGTTTGTGTAGTCGATGTATACTTTGTCTGTTTCAGATAACAAAGTTTTTGCTACGCCCGAGCGTGGGTTAATACTGAGTAGGTCAAGAGTTGTTTGATTACGGTTGAGTCGAACAACAGCGAGTGATTCATTGTTGTTAGTCCACTGAATAATAGGGAAGTAGATGTCGTTGCCCGAGCCACAATCCATTTGTTTTGTAGTGCGGTTTTCTGTGTCGTATACTAATACCGAAACAGTTGAGTTAGTTTCACCTGCTTTAGGATATTTGTAGGTATAAGCTTTGTCGTAAGGGTGGTCATATACATCAAATGAGAATTGCTTGATTTCGCTTTCGTCGAAGCGCACCCATGCCAAAAGTTTGCTATCTGGGCTCCAAGCAAAATAGCGAGTGCAACCGAATTCTTCTTCGTATACCCAATCGGAAGTACCATTGATAACTTTGTTGAATTCACCATCTTTTGTGATTTGAATTTCGGTGTTGAAGTCAAGTTTTTTGATAAAAAGATTATTTTCGCGTGCAAAAACAATCATACGACCATTAGGCGAGAATTGAGCAAGATTTTGAAGACCTGGTTTCTCGCTTAGTGGTTCCAATTCATTGCGTGCTACATTATACACGTAGTATGTTGTAGTGAACGAGTGGCGGTAGATAGGGGTTTTGTCTGTAAGGATAAGTATACGTTTTTCTTGCGAATCAAATTCGTAGTCCGAGATTCGTTTTAAAGTGCAATTTTTTGCTGTTGCAACGTCAAAAATAGTATCAATAGCCTTGCCAGATAAGTAGTTGTATTTAATAATTTTAGTTCCGTCTTCGGATAGCATAGTATAGTTTTCTCCATCATTCATTGAGTAGAGAGCTGCCATAGTTTGCGGTCTGAATGCACCAGATGTGAAATCGCGGAGATATGATTCCGATACAGAGTTTGCCGAGGCAAAGTTGATACAAAGAATAGCAATGACTAAAGTTAGAGTTTTTAAGATTTTCATAATTATTTAATTGTTTAGTATTATAATTTGCAAAGTTACAAAAAAAATATATAATTGAATATTTATTTATATGTTTTTCCTACAATAAATGGCATATATTTGTTTATGAATAAAGCGCAAGCGATAGAAATCGTAATTGTGAATAATGCAATAAACACATTCACCACATAATAATCGGTCGTAAGTAGGTTGATAGAGAGAATATATATACCCACTATTTTGATAAACCCAATTATATAATTTTGTAGGGCAAGAGTCACTATATTATTATCTCCAATATATTTTATTATCTGAGAATTCTTCGATTTTAATGCTAAGAATTTACAAAACGAAATATATATTGGCATTATAAAAAATCCAGATGCAATGTATAACAAATGGGCAAAATATGGCGATACATCGTAGTTGTAATCTATTGTTAATAAGCAAAGAGCAGATATTGTTGCCCAAAATATTATATGCTTGTTTTTCAACAAATCAGAGTCTATTTTTTCTCGTAGTATGTTTGCCAATGTATAGAAAGGTAAGTATCGAATAGCCTTATCTAAACACCAAGGTAAATTAGTAAATTCAAAATAAATAATCATGAAATATAAGCCAATTGCAATGCCTATGATTATAATATTTGAATGAACTATTTTTTTTAACACGTAAAATAATATTTGCATGCAAAATAGGCATGTTATGAACCAATAAGGAGCCAGTACTATGTTTGGCGTACCTATTAAGAATTCTTTTATTGGGGTAATGCGGCTTATCATCAACTCTTCCTCGCCCACCATATTGCGCCCAACAATGAGCCATAAAACATAGAATATTAAAGAAAACCAAAAATACGGAATAATAAGGCGCTTGAATCTATGTTTAAAGAAATCGATAAAGTTATTCCATTTATTTATATCAAACAATAAACCTGCAATTAAGAAGAAAGCAGGCATTCTTAATAATTTCAAGAAATCAAATATATAACCATCTAAGTTTGGATTTGTATGAAAAAGAACAACCAAGAATATAGATACAAACTTGGCATAGTCTATCCAAACTTTTCTCTCCTTTGATTGCATATATATTATTTTACTACAAGAATTTTTGTTATATGTTTATATTTTCCGTTAGGCGAAACACATTGAGCAAAATAAACACCAGTTGCCACACGTTCTCCCGAGGCTCCACAACCATCCCATGTCGCAATTCCACCATTTGATATAGTTTCATACACGAGGTTTCCATTCACGTCTGTTATTCTAACTTGAGTGTCTGCCACAAGTCCAGTTATTGTTATAACACCAGTATATTCCGGACGAACAGGATTTGGATATGCATGTACATTTTGGAATTTATTACCACCTTCTATTGCGTCAGATTGATAAGATATCAATCCACTACCAGTTCCAAAAAACACCTCTCCTGTTTTTTCATTTATAGCAATAGATAGTATTGCATTAGACAATAGTGGACTATTTTCGGACGTGAAGTGATGTATTATTTCCAAACCATCTTCAGAAATAAGATAAACTCCAGAGGACGCCGTACCTATCCATTTACGATTAGCACCATCCACAGCAATGGCTTTTATTTCTTCTGTACCAAGTAGATAATCCGCCAATCCAGTACCATCATTGCGAGGTATTTTTATGCGATGAACCCTAAAATCGTTATCGAACATTTTCTTAGGATTGTTTATCAAAAACACACCAGCAGTTGTGCCAACCCATACAACTCCATTTTTGTCTTGTGCTATACTACGCAACAAATGCTCGCCATATAGATTTATCTCTTTGTTATCTTGATCATGCACTTTTTTGAACGATATGCTTTTGTCATCATAATGATTGTCAAGCGTACCATTGTCGTCGAATGAAAAAAGTATAGAGTTATTAGTGCCTGTGTGTCGCGGAATCAGTACAAATTTTTGATTTTCGTTTTTATTGTAGATTACTATGTCTTGTGGAGTATATGCAGTGATATTAAAATTCATATTATGATATTTCCCATTGCTATCAATGAATTTAATTAGGCTTTCGGCATTATTCAAAATCCATAAATTGCCTTTTGAGTCAAAATCCATACCATCCGTTCTTGTATAATTATATGGGTCTTTTGGCTCTACTGGTTTCAATCCACTATTATCGCAATCGTAGAATTTATATAATTGGTCATTACGGAATTCATACAATCCAAGACCATAACTTGCAATCCAAAAATTAGTTTTATCGTTAGGATTTATTGCAATATCAACCAAGTCGTAGCATTTGTTTTCTGTTTTTGGTTCTGTTCGTTGTACGAAATAATATGTTGAGTAATTATGCCATTTTCCATTTTCATAAAAAGACAAAGAGCCAGGAGTGTAGTAGTTAGCATCCCATCTACCGCCAGGAATACTGAAAATTCTTCCATCGGCATATTTCAATCTCCATGATGTATTTGATAATGGTCCATTTGGTGTAAAAATATTGCGAGAATTATTTCCTCTGTCATAAGAATATACTTCACCATTAGATATATACCAAATAGTATTTCTCTCGTCATCATAGATACCATCTACTGCATTTCCCGCAAGTATTTCTTGGCCGTTTTTTTCTATTGCCAACAACTGATTGTTGACATCAGTAACAAATAAAATCCCATTATTAAACGAAATATTTTTGATGTTGGATTTATAGTTCTCCCATTTTCCTTTCGAGTGTTTGTACAACGTATTATTTTCTTTTAGCAAGTAGAGAGCATCGTCTGCTATCACCATCTTGATATTATTTTTCGTTGCATCTGGATTTTGTAGTTTTTCCCAATTTTGATAATTGAGGAGATTGGATTTTCGCAATGCTACCAAAATATTATCTGTAGTGAGTGCAAAAATACTATCTTGCAAAATATCAATGTTTAGCACTTGCGTTATATTCCCATTATCGCCAATTATATATGTTTCAGCAAATTCTTGTTTATCTATATCCAAAGCAACAACCCCAAAATCACATGCCACATAAGCCATATTTTTCTCAAAACAAATATCATTTATTCTTTTACTTCCGCTCATACTTTTGCGATATAAGTCCGAAATATTTACGATTGAACCATCGTCCGAAAGCAAATCAATGTTTGAGTTGTCATAGGCAATGAACAAAACATCACTCTCTTGTGAATATTCTATTAAGTGTATTCCATTGTCATTTAGCCCATATATTTTTGAATATGTTTCAATAATAGGATCTGTTTTGAGGATAGAATATAGTGCTCCACCACTAATACCATACACTTTTTCGTTCGATTGAGTGATTTGTGTCGTGTTTGTATAAGCCATATGCGTGCGCCAACTACCCATTGCCGATTGTGACAATGCTAACAAACAAAAACAACTAACAAAAATAGATGTTAACAGGTATTTCATGGTCTATATATTTTTATAATTTAGATATAAATTCTTGAAATTTTTGCATAGCTATAGCTCTATGCGATATCTTGTTTTTGATTTCCGATGATAGTTCGGCAAAGGTTTGATCATATCCATCAGGAACGAAAATAGGGTCATATCCAAATCCATTTTCACCTCTAGGAGTATCAATTATTTTTCCCCTTATAATGCCCTCGAAAAAATGATATTTTCCGTCAAGTATAACGGCAATCACAGTCGTAAATTGTGCACTTTTATCGCTTTTTTCTTTGAGGTTATTCAATAATTTTTCCATGTTTTTTTGCATATCACATGGCTCTCCAGCATATCTTGCCGAATATATTCCAGGTTCTCCATTTAGTGCATCAACCGATAATCCCGAATCGTCTGCAAAACAATTACATTTTAGTTTTTTGTATATATAATCAGCTTTTTGTTGTGCATTTTCTTTAAACGACAATCCCGTTTCTGGTATTTCATCAAAAACGTTTATGTCCGATAAGTTCTTAACGTCAAAATTATTGCCAACGATAGCCTTCACCTCTTGTAGTTTATGGGCATTGTGTGATACAAAAATCAATTCTTTCATATATTTATCTAGTTTCAAATTTACATCCCGTAAAGGCCTCATTGCCTATCGATAGTATGTTTTTATGCAGTATTACCTCTATTTGATTGCAATTGTAGAATGCAAAATCTGCAATATATCTAACCTTTTTAGGTATTTTTAATTTTCCAACTTTGGCTTTCGGACAATAAATCAAGGTTGTCATATCTGCGCTATACAACACTCCATCCACTGATTTATAGTATTTATTATTCTTTTTGACGTCTATTTGTGTCAAACTTTGGCATCCATTGAATATTTGTTTACCAATATGATATGTTGTTGTCCCTATTGTGATATGGCGCAAATTAGTACATCCATTGAATGCATAATCTTCTATTCGCTCTGCATTTAGAACGATGTTTCTCAAATTAGTGCAATTATCAAATGCCTTCTTATTGATGTTTTTAGTCTCAGCGTGAATTACACAAGTATTCCTATACCCTTCAGGACAGTGATATAACGTGGCCATATTATTAGAATATAGCATGCCATTATGTATTTTGAATTGGTTATTTTGGATTTTTATATATCTCGTGAAATTATTGGCTTTGTCAAAAGCCGATAAACTGATAGAGTCTGTTTTTGTCGACAATTCCACTGAGTGTATATTTCTACATCCGCCAAATGCCAAATCTCTAATTGTAGTGACATTGTATGGCATTGTTATCTTTCCGCTCAAACTTTCGCAACAATAAAAAGTAGCATAATTTATTGCTTTCAGATTTGGAGGTAAAACAATTGCTTTTTCATCATTTATGCCCTTTAGGTTTGTGCAAAACGAAAAAGCCATATCCCCAATAGCAGTTATGTTATTGCCAATGAAAGCATATTGCAAGGCACTACAATTTCTGAACGAAGCAACCCCAATCGAGCAAGTAGCGTTGTCCATTTGAATTTCACTAATACTGCTACAATTTTCAAAAGCATAATCTTCTATATTCGAAATAGACGATGATAATTTTACCGATTCTATGTTAGCACAATTTGCAAATGCACGTTGACTTATACTCCTTATGTTTGTCGGAAAATAAATAGATTTCAAATTTGTGCAATTTTCAAACGCACTGCATCCTATCGATAGCAACGAACTTGGCAATTCCACATTTTCCAATTGTTTATTGTCCTTCATAAAGTTAGCAGCAATGCTAGTTGTGCCTTCTTTGAATTTTATTATCGACGGACTATCATTCCCGATATATTTATATGCAACATTGTTGATATATACGATTTTATCGTTTTGACTATTATCCCAACTTGTATTTTCAAATGCCGAATTATCTATTTCAATAGCATCATTGGTTTGTAAATCTATTTGTGCTAATGGCGTTGAGTTTGCAAATGCCAATTTACCTATTTTAGTCACGCTATTTGGTATCGTTATTTCATCAATATTCATATTTTCGAATATTCGATCATCTATTAGCATAACAATGTTGCCTATATGTAAATTAGCTTTCTCTGAGGTGTATGAAAAAACAGGTTTTCCTGCTTTACATTTTTCTGCGTTAAAGTATATGTTTGTCAGATTATCACACTCTCCAAATGCGAGAGTACCTATTTTTTTCACCGAAGTAGGTATATCTATTGCGTTCAATTCGCTACATTGGAAAAATGCATAATCTCCAATTTTTTCTACTTGATTGGATAATTTCACATCGTTAAGTGCTACACACTCAGCAAAAGCACGTTCTCCAATTGATACTACCGTGTTAGGAATAGTTATACTTGTTATATTCGAACATTTTTCAAATGCTCTACTATCTATCTGTTTCACCCCCTCTGGAATATCTATTGATGTCAATTTGTCGCATTTATAGAAACACCCTGTTTCAATACAATCTATTGCATTTAATATAGTCACTGATTCAATTTCACTGCAATAACTAAATGCGTATTCTCCAATTTTCTGTATATTATTCCCCAAATTTATGTTTGACAACCACTCACATTTCGCAAAAGCACGATTGCCTATCGCAAGATTGGCATCGTTGACATTTATTGAAATTAGACTTTTACAATTCTCAAATGCCGATTTTCCAATTCTATTTAATTTTGGCGGTAAGGATAGTGATCTCAGATTTCTGCAATTTTCAAAAGCTCTATTATCTATTGTTGTCAAATTTTCACCAAACACCACATCTCTCAAATAGTAGCAATCGGCAAAAGCTCGATACCCAATCTCTTCTACACCGAGTAGGTTTATGCTTTTAATATTTCTGCATTTATAAAAGGCCAACGACTCAATTTTTGCCGATTTCGCAATACAATTCACCGATTCCAATCCAATGCAATTCGAGAATGCTCTTGTCCCCACTCTTGTGCACTCCAATGGTATTCTTATTGAGTCCAATAGGCTACAACCCGCAAATGCATATTCGTTTATTTCTGTAATATCATTATGAATTTCTATCGATTCCAAACTTTCGCAGTTCGAAAAGCATCCAGCAGGTATAATAGTCGTATTTTCGGGGATATTCAATTTTTCTAAGTTAGTGCAATTATAAAATGCGGCAATGCCAATTCTATTCACCGAGCGAGGCAATTTTGCACTGCGAAGATTTCTGCAATTGGCAAAACTATATTTCCCTATTTCAATCAATCCCTCAGCCAATGTGATGCTTTTTATCTCCTCACAACCATAGAAAGCAAAATCATCAATGCATTCAAGGTCTGTTGCGAATGTGATTTTTTCTATATTTTTGCACTTCTCGAATGCCGAGTTCCCAATATATTGAACTGTCGATGGCAATTCGACGGTTTTTATCTCTTTTTCATAAAAACAGTGAGCTGCAATCGCCTTTGTACCAGGTCTAAAGATTGTTTCATCTATATGCTCCTGTTTCCCTTTATAGTGATATGCAATATTATTTACGTATATCAAATCCTCTTCGGCTACATAAAACCATTCGGTATTATGTAAAGCATATCTACCCACTCTTTTTATCGATTTCGGAAAATCTATCGAATCAACACTTTTGCAATTATACAACAAATATTCTGGTATATATTCAACTTCATTCCCAAAAACTACCTCCGACAATCCAAAATTCCCCTCAAATGCCCCAATCGTGCGTTCTACGCGTTTGTCATAATAAGCACCAGCATCCTTGCAGTTTATGGCATTGTAATACAGTGTATCAATCTCCCTATTTGCTTGTAATATTTCGTATCCCAGTTTTTTTGTTTTTTCTGGGATAGTGAATGATTTTAATTGTGGGCACCATGCAAAAGCAAAATTACCAATCTCTTCGATATTTTCACTCATGTCAATTTTCGACAATTGCATGCAGTTTGTAAATGCTCTTTCCCCAATCTTTGTTATAAAATTGTGTATTTCAATATATTTCAAACCACACCAAGCAAATGTAAAGGGTTTGATTTCTGTTACTGTAGACGGCAGTTCTATATTAGTCAAATTGCTGCACCCTGCAAATGCCCCTTCGCCTATATATTGCATATCGCATGCATCACTAAATATCACCTTCTCAATTTTTGTATTCCCGCTAAAAGCATTATCCGTAATGCCAATCACGTAGAATGTTGTGTCGTTGTGACTTATGTTGTCAGGAATAAATATTTTCGCTTTATTTAGCGAAGCTGGTTGTACACCCACTTCCACATTGTATCCATCTATTTTATTATACGTCAGTGTGCAACCACCACTTTTGTATGTGATTTCTTGCGACCACACACAAACAAACTTAGCTAATAGTGTGAGTATTAGTATTATGTGTAATATGTTTTTTCTATATAGCACAACATGCAAAGATACAAAAAAATAAAACAAAAAGCAAGTAAAATACTATTTTTCTAATCCAATTTTTTTTTGTACCTTTGCACGTTCTTATTATTATGTAGCAAAAATGAAGAAAAGAGTATTTATAACAGGTGCAACTGGTCACATGGGGTATGCTACTTTGCAAGAGTTCATGGCCCGACTCGACCGTTTTGATATCACAGTCCTTGTTCGTGATAGCAAAAAGAATCGAAAACTTTTAGCACCAATTCAAAACAAAATCCGTATTATCTGGGGCAATCTTGCTAAGTACGACGACGTGCTTCGTGCAACCGAAGGTGCCGATTATGTGCTCCATATTGGTGGTTTGGTTTCTCCTAAAACCGACTATTTCCCTAATCGCACACGCAATGTCAATATCACTGCAGCTCAAAATGTGGTGAAAGCCGTTTTGGCTCAGCCTAATGCTGATGACATTCGTGTTTGCTATGTTGGCACAGTAGCTCAAACTTCCGACCGCAACGAACCAATCCATTGGGGACGTACTGGCGATCCTATTTGCATTTCGGTCTACGACCACTATGCTATATCAAAGACTATTGCCGAACGCATTTTTGTCGAAAGTGGCATCAAACATTGGGTTTCTCTTCGTCAATCTGGTATTCTTTATGCCGAGATTCTTAAGAACTACGACCCAATCATGTTCCACGTTCCTCTTCGTGGCGTACTAGAATGGGCTACAGTCGAAGATTCTGGTCGCGCAATGGCAAATCTTTGCGAAGATTGGGTGCCTGCCGACTTCTGGAATCGTTTCTACAACATCGGTTCTGGTCCTGAATATCGTCTTTCTAACTACGAGTTTGAGTGCAAATTGCTCAAGGCTATCTCTTGCCCTCGTCCTGAGAAGATATTCAATCCCGAATGGTTTGTCACTCGCAATTTCCACGGACAATGGTATGCCGACTCTCAAGTGCTTGAAGATTATCTCCACTTCCGTGCCAATGTTCCAGTCGACGAATATTTCAACCAAATGAAACGCCAACTCCCTTGGTTCTTCTCGCTTGCATGCCTTGCTCCTGCGCCTATCATCAAACTCGCCATGCGTCCTATGGCGTATAAAAAGAAATGGGGCACACAGTGGTGGATCAAAAACAACGACACTGAGCGCATTGCTGCCTATTATGGCTCAATCGAAAAATATAAAGCCATCAAACCATGGGCCGAGCAAGACCTCTCGCATCCAAGCGAAGAACCTGTTATCTTGAATCATGGTTATGATGAATCTAAGTCGCGCGACGAATGGACTATCGACGATATGCGTCAAGCAGCCGAATTCCGTGGCGGTAAATGTTTGAGCGAAACAATGGTTAAAGGCGACTGGCGCACTCCGCTCGAATGGGAATGCCAATTTGGCCATCGCTTCACAGCGTCACCTGCTCTTGTCCTACTTGGAGGTCACTGGTGTCCTGAGTGTCTCCCAACTCCATGGAACTACGACGAAATCTCCAAAGGCAATCCTTTCTTCGCTCAAGTCTGGGATCCTTTCCACAAAAACGACGTTCATCCTAACTACTACACCGAAGAAATCTTCCACAATTGGGAAGGCGACGACAAACAGTTGAAAGTCGATGTAAAATAACTAAAAAGATTATTTTTCTTTTATCAAATTATTACCTACAACCTAAATGTTTTTTCGTGTCATCCGTGCGTTCCGTGAGAGATAAAACTTATGTTGAACTCATGTTAAATATCAATTAATCAACAAAATAAATAATTTGAAAAAATGAAAAAAATATTCTTATTCTTAGCCTCTGCAATCTGCATTCTACATTCTGCATTCTCGCAAGAGCGTATCGAACCAATCCCTTATGGCGATATGGAACAATGGGCTGTGCGCTATATCAAAGAGAGTGCTATGCTTGGCGGCAAAACCAAAACACTTTATGTCGTAGCACCTACCGATACAATCAAAGCTAATAAAGCCTATACTTTCGACAATACCCCATGGGGTATCTCTAATGCATGGGCTGCCCCTGCTGGCATCGACAAAGCTGCTTGCACCACTCAACCTGAGCGTCGTGGCAATGGTTGGTGTGCTCGTTGCGACACTCGTATCGAAACAGTTCGTGCCCTTGGCATTGTCGACATCCGCGTGGCTATTGCTGGCACACTCTTCCTTGGCAAAGTCCTCGAACCTGTTCGCGATGCAGGCGACCCTTATGGCGCTATCGAAATGGGTATTCCATTTACCAACCGTCCAAAGGCTCTCATGCTCGACTACAAAACAAAGGTAAATCCTGAGCACAAACTCATCAAAGCCAAAATCTTTTCTGTCAAAGAAATCGAAGGTCACGACGAACCAGAGGTATATGTCTATCTTCAAAAACGTTGGGAAGAGAATGGTAAAATCTATGCCAAACGTGTAGGCACTATGCGTCATCGTTTCCCTACAACTGTCTCTGAATGGCAAAACAATGCTCGTTTCGAAATCCATTATGGCGATATTTCCAAAGAATCTTGGTTCAAACCATATATGGACCTCAATCCAAACGATGGAGCTTTCAAAGCAGCCAATTCAAATGGCAAAATGGTCAAAATCGAAGAAATCGGTTGGGCTGATGCCGACGAAACACCAACACACGTAGTCCTCATGCTTACAGCCGGTTGCTATCCAGCATGGTATGGCTGTCCAGGTAATGCCTTCTGGGTCGACAACGTTTGTTGGGTATATTAATCACACAAGAGACGCAAACCATTGCGTCTCTTTTCTTATAAAAAGTAGTCATTTCACAAAAACAATCATCACTACCAGATAGCAACTGAGCATTGCCTTGAAAAGCATGCGTCAACGCCGGATGGTGGGTTCGTGCCTTGTCTTAAAAACGCGGCTCGAAAGGATAATAATAAATCCGTTAAGCAGCGGTTTTTGGCGAGGTTATACAGGTCAATAACGAGACACAAAATCCATGGGCAAGAATTATAATTGTAGAGAGCAGTTAGTCTGCCCGAGTTTAAAGCGCTGTAGGATTTATTATTAGACTTTAGCGTTTTTAAGCACGGCACGAGACTTTTGGTTACTTTTGGTCACAAAAGTAATGAATAAAAGCTTTGTAGTCACAGCTCTAGCGTTTTGGTTCCTTTTGCGCGATGACAAAAGGAACAAAGAAAAACAATGACAAAAGTAACAAGAATAAAACTAACAAATAAAATCATATTATAATAATGAAAAAAATCTTTTATCTCCTCCTCCCACTCCTATTTTACACTTGCAACCAAGCACCACAAAAATCACAATCAACCAAACTTCCTACCGACACTCTGAATCTCAAATATTCCGAGGGCTTCAACATCTATTACTACGACAACTACAAACTCATCGAAATCTATAACCCATGGGTTAAAAACCAAATCCAACAGCGCCTATATCTCGTATCCGACAACTCTATCCAAACACCAACCGACGGACAAAAAATCCTCGTACCAGTGCACAATATCGCTATTTCAAGCTCAACCCATGTCGAATTTCTCAATCTATTAGGCGAACTCTCAACCATCAAAGGCGCATGTACTCCTCACCTTATATATAACGACTCCGTTCGTCGCAACTACGCCAATCACACCATCACACCCCTTGGCGATGCTCACAATGTCAATCTCGAACAACTCATTCATCTACAACCCAATATCTATTTAGCTTCGAGCTACAATCAGCAGGACGAACAAGCCAATCGTCTACTCAAAAGTGGTGTCAATCTTGTTTTCAATAACGAGTGGACCGAATCCACACCTCTTGCTCGTGCCGAATGGCTCAAATTCATAGCAGCATTCTACAACAAAGAGCAACTCGCCGATTCCATATTTGCTCAAATCGAGCACAACTATCTCTCAGCAAGCACTATAGCGCAGTCAGTCTCTCGCAAGCCATCAGTTATGGCAGGAGGCAATTTCAAAGGCACATGGTACATGCCAAGTGGCGGTTCATATATGGGCAGACTCTTTTCCGATGCCGGAGCACACTATTTCTATGCTACTGATACCACAACATCAGCCTCATTGGCTTTGAATTTCGAGACCGTACTCAGCAATTTCCACGATGTCGATGTATGGCTCAATGCCCCTACCACAACCCTCGAGGCTCTGCATCAGATGGACTCACGTCATCACCTCTTCCGTTCAGCCCGCGAGGGTAGGGTATATGCCTTTTATCGTCGCACACTCCCCGATGGAGCCAACGACTTTTGGGAGAGTGCCGTCGCTCGCCCCGACCTCGTACTCAAAGACCTCATCTGGGCCCTACATCCTCACCTTTTGCCCGATTACGAGCCAACCTATATCATACAATTACGATAAGAGTTTCCTTAATGGAAACTCTTTTTTTTTGAGTGGTATTCGGTCGTAAGTACAGATAATAGATTGCAGATAACAAAAGTAGAGACGCAAAATTTTGCGTCTCCAAAGAATAAAAAAATAGTCCCCGAAGGGGGCAAACTATGCTTAACCGCTAGTGATTTTTTGCGATAAGCGAGAGCAGAGTTAAGTTTGCTTAAACTATGTCGAGCAAAGCAAAAAACTTGAGCAAAGCGAAAAATGAGCGAAGCGACGGAACCTGCGGACAGCAGGAGCCCTCTTTCCCTCGTCCCCAACGGGGGCGAACTAAAAAAGCTTTCAATTAAACTAACGAAGAAC
>JAZLEE010000068.1:0-2086 GCA_045615085.1 Candidatus Aphodosoma sp.
AACAGAATGAAGTTTTTTAAGAATAATTATTTCACGGCATCAAACGCATAATATCACTTGACAAAAAGTCCTCAAGGGATATTCCATTTGTACCAACTACTATACTATTATAAGGTTTATAACGCTCATTAAATTTCGGCAACCCACTATTCATGCCACGCCTTCCACTTTTCACCTCGATAGCCAACACAGCACCTCTGCGTTCAAGTATATAATCGACCTCATCATTTTTATCACGCCAATAGTACAAATTACAATCATTTTCGATTGCCACATCCAACAAATATGCACCTATTGCCGACTCTACCCATCGTCCCCAAACTTGTGGGTCTATGCGGTCTTTTTCATATCCATTACCTCTATATGCAGTCAACAAAGCATTGTTGTAAACCTGCAATTTAGGAATAGATTGACGTTTACGTGCTTCATCATTTGCATATTTATACAACCCTACAAGCAAATTACACTCATCAAGAATCGAAAGGTATGTAGCCAAAGTTGTTACATTGCCAGCATCTTGTAATTGTCCTAATATTTTAGTCAACGACAACAATTCGCTCGAATACGAACACCCTAATTCAAACAATTGTTTCATCAATGCTGGTTTATATATATTTGCTGTCATTATAACATCCTTTTCGATAGAAGGAGCTACCAATGAATCTTTGATATAATTACGCCAACGTGTAAAATTTGTTGTATATCGTTGAGCACCAGGATAACCACCATAATATATCCACTCATCTATAGTAGTACCAAATGCCTCATGCATCTCTTTATAAGACCAATGCCCCATACGAATTATTTCAAATCTTCCTGCAAGCGATTCTGTCAACCCCTTACGTAACATCAATCGTGACGACCCAAGCAAAACCACTTTCAAGTTCAACTTATTGCGTGTATCTAAATCCCACTCTCGCTTCACTATCTCACTCCAATTCTCTATCTTTTGAATTTCATCGATAACAAGCAGAGCTTCTTTACTCTGACTCAAAAGCATTGCATTTCGTACCGCCTGCCAAGTACGAGAAATCCAATCACTATCATTAGGATCTACCCCATCGGCATTATAAAGATAATAGGGCATATCAATCTCACTCAACACTTGATCCATCAGTGTTGATTTACCCACCTGACGTGGCCCCATCAACACTTGTATATGTAATCGAGGCTCTTTAATACGCTCCATTACCACATCATATTGCTTTCTTTTATATTCCATTTTACTCAAAAGTTAGTTACATTTTACTCAAAAGTCTGCCATATTTTACTCAAAAGTCCGTTGCATTTTACTTAAAAGTTCACTACAAAACAAAACCAACACATTAATTATAAACAACTTACACAAAATATACCAACAGCCAATTTTCACACAACAAAGATATAAAAAAAACTTCATTCTGCAAACAACAGAATGAAGTTTTTTATTTGTAATGGACGCTCGAGCCGAGCGTCCCTACTATTAATTAGTCCCTACTATAGATTAGATATGTGATACTTGCAACCAGCGAACATAGCAGAAGTTCATGCGGTGTGGGAGGTCAGAGTTTTTAGGGAACATACGGAATCCGTAACGGAACTCACCACTTTGATTTAATTTGTGAATAAGCTCGAACGAAAGTTTTGAGCCTTCAGCTTTAACCATATCAAATTCGCAAACTTCTTGGATGTGGTCTTTGTTTTTCTCGCCTTTGTATGTAATAACGAGTTCAACACCAATACCTTTATCGTTCAAATCTTTAGTATCTACCTCTACAGAGAAACGAGTGCGGTCGCCTACTGAGAGTCCACCATCAAGATTTTCTACCATTACAGGAGTTGTTTCGATTGCATCCCATGCTTGTGCTACTTTAGTTTTCCAAGCTGACAATTCGCGAGCTTTAGCATAGTCGTTAGCCACAACCATATCAGTGCGTGCACCAAGTGGGTTATAGAAACGTGTGATATAATCGTCAATCATACGTTTCATTGTGAAACGTGGAGTGATTTCAGAGATAGATTTTTTAATCCATTGAATCCATTCTGGTGAATAACCTTTAGTATTTTTAGCAAAATACAATGGAATGATTTCGTGCTCAAGCATTGA
>JAZLEE010000069.1:0-3135 GCA_045615085.1 Candidatus Aphodosoma sp.
CCAACTAAAGAAGCAGTAGAGGGCTGGACAAAATAAATTATTAGATTACAGATTACAGATAACAGATTACAATCTAATATCTGTACTCTGTACTCTGATATCTGTTATCTATGAAACTGACTTTCGAAGATATTCGTAATAACGAGGAGATTAAGGTGTATATCAAACAAGCCGATGCCTCGTTGGTGGCATTAGGTTACACTGAGCATAGTTTTGCTCATGTAACCAAATGTGCTTTTGTAGCGGCTGAGATTTTGGATGTTTTGGGCTATGACGAGCATACTATCGAACTGACCAAAATTGCTGCGTATATGCACGACATTGGCAACGTGATTAACCGTGCCGACCATGCGCAAAGTGGGGCGGTGATGGCATTTCGTATCCTCGACAAATTGGGTATGCCGGCGGCCGATATCTCGGCTGTGATTACGGCTATTGGTAACCACGATGAGCATACTGCCTTCCCGGTGAATGCTATCGCCGCAGCGTTGATATTGGCGGATAAGTGCGATGTGCGCCGTTCGCGCGTGCGCAACCCTCGCTCTATTGCGTTTGATATTCACGACCGCGTGAACTATGCTGTGGAGAGTTCGGAGTTGATTACCGACAAGGTGAATCGTCGTATCGTATTGCGATTGGAAATCAATACTGAGATATGTGCCGTGATTGATTATTTCGAGATTTTTATGGAGCGTATGTTGTTGTGCCGCAAAGCTGCCGACTTCTTCAAACTCCGCTTCGCCCTCGAAATCAATGGCCAAGAAATCATGTAATTTATAATTCATAATTCATAATGCATAATTATTTCAAACTTATATTGCCGTTTATGTGTGCTCTTGCGTTGTTTGTGGGATGTAAGGGCAATGGTGTAAATGAGGGTGGGGGTGAGAACGACTCTATTCAAGTGGTGGTGGAGGACCCTCGCATCATGGAGTATGGCGTGGATGTGACCGACCTAAATGTGGTGCAAGGCAAAGTGGCTAATGGTCAGATTATTACATCTCTATTGCGTAACCTTGGAGCCAACCAAAAGGCTATCACGCAAGCAGCTTTCATACCCGATTCGGTGTTTGATGTGCGCAAAATGAAGGCGGGTCAACGCTATTCGGCTTACTACACTCAAGACTCTGTGCCACAATTGGTTTATTTGGTATATCAACACTCGGTGACCGACTTTATCGTGTTCCATTTTGAGGATTCGTTGCATGTGGAGCAATTTGTGAAACCTACTACGGTGAAAACTCGCACTGGAGAATTCATAGTGGAAACGTCGCTTTGGAATGCTATCATTGATGCTAATATGAATATGAATTTGGCATTGCAATTGTCGGATATCTATGCATGGACTGTCGATTTCTTCGGGCTTCAAAAGGGTGATGGTTTCCGTGTTTACTACGATGAGTTGTTTGTCGATACGGTGTCGATTGGTATCAGCAAGGTGCATGCTGCTTGCTATACTCGCGGCGAAAAGGAGATTTATGCTATTTTCTACGAAAACGATGATGTGAGTGGATATTGGGATTTGGAAGGCAACAATGCTAAGAAGGCTTTCCTCAAAGCTCCGCTTAGTTTCTCGCGCGTGTCTAGCAAGTTTACTTATGCTCGCAAGCACCCTGTGTACAAGACAGTTCGCCCACATACTGGTGTTGACTATGCTGCTCCTATGGGCACTCCGGTGATGGCTATTGGCGATGGTGTGGTGACTTTCAAAGGTTATAAAGGCGGTGGTGGTCATACAGTTAAGATTAAGCATAACTCTACCTATACATCGGCATATCTTCACCTTTCGAAATATGGCAAAGGTATTGCCGAAGGGGTGCGTGTCACTCAAGGTCAGGTGATTGGCTATGTGGGTAGTTCGGGCACATCGACTGGTCCGCACCTCGATTTCCGTATTTGGAAAAATGGTACGCCTATCGACCCTCTCAAGATGGAGTCGCCTCCTACCGAACCAATCCCAACGAATGCTCGCGCAGAGTTCGACTCGGTGAAAACCGTTATGATTCAAATACTTGACAGCATAAAATGAGAGTGAGGAGTGAGGTGTTAGAAGTGAGGAATTAGGAAAGATGAATTCTTACTACTTATTTACTATTTATCATTATCTTATGGCACAAACATATCAAGAAATTAATGCGTATCGCGAGAAGAATGAACGTTTTCTCGAAGAGAATGCTAATGTACCGGGCGTAGAGGTGTTGTCGTCGGGTGTGCAATACAAGGTGATTACTCGCACCAATGGTCCTCGCCCTACGGGCAAAAGCAAGGTGACTGTGCACTATTGCGGTAAGTTGCTTAATGGTAAGGAGTTTGATAATTCCTTCAAGCGCAAAAAGCCTGAGGTGTTTCGTGTGAGTGAACTTATCAAGGGCTTTCAAGATGCCCTCAAAGCTATGAGTGTAGGCTCGCGTTGGGTGGTGTGGATTCCATACAAATTGGGCTATGGCTCGCGCGATTGTGGCAAGGATATCCCTGCCTATTCGACTCTTGTATTTGAGATTGAATTGATAAATGTGAAATAAAGCGATATTGGAAATCGCCTCTTTGGGTCCGATATATACATATAAAAAAAGGAGAACCTCATTGCGAAGTTCTCCTTTTTTGTGTATAGGGTTATGTGATTATTTCTCGATGCGGATACGTGCGTCGACTGCTACTACTGCATTTGCAGAACCGAGAAGTGGGTTGAGGTCCATTTCGGCGATTTCTGGTGCAGCTTTTACAAGTGCAGAGATGCGTGTGATAGCTTCGGCAAAGAGGTCTTCATTTACAGGCTCTTGACCACGTACGCCTTTGATAATCTTATTACCACGGAGACGATCGATCATTGAGTGAGCTTCTGCAATGCCAATTGGAGCAAGTGATGCTTGTACGTCTTTCAATACTTCGATGAAGATACCGCCAAGACCGCAGAGAACTTGGTGACCGAATTTAGCTTCGCGGCTTGCACCGATGAAGATTTCTGTACCTTTGTACATTGGGCATACTTCAACTGCGTATGTTTCTGGGATAACGATGAGGCGTTCGAATTCGCGCTCAACTGTTTCTATATCTTTAATGTTGAGAACTACACCTCCTACATCAGACTTGTGAACAGGACCACAAACTTTCATTACGAGTGGGAAGCCCATATCT
>JAZLEE010000070.1:0-6762 GCA_045615085.1 Candidatus Aphodosoma sp.
TATTTTGCGTCTCTTTTTTTATAATCACTACTGAATTACTCATATAAATTCTCAATTTTTGCAATAAGCGAGAGCAGAACCAAACTTGTTTGAGTTATGCCGAGCGTGGCAAAAATCATAAACAAAGCGAATAATTCTCAATTCTCAACTCTCAATTCTCAATTCAATTATGGAAGCTCAAGGTAAAGTAATCGCAATTTTAGAACCACGCAGTGGTGTTAGCAAAGCAGGACGCGAATGGATGTCGCAAGGATATGTAATCGAAACTCCAGCACAATACCCAAAACGTATATGTTTCAACCTATTTGGTGCTGATCGCATCAACGAAGCCCACATCCAAATGGGCGAAGATATCATCATCGAATTCGATATCGATGCTCGCGAATGGCAAGGCAAATGGTTTACATCAATCAACGCATTCCGCGTGACACGCCCAGCTACAGTAGCAGCAATGGCAGGCGAACCAATGATGCAAGATGCTCCTTTCGCTGCTGACCCATTCAACCAACCAGCACCTATGCAAAATGCCCCATTTAGCGACTCAATGCCTATCGATTCAGGCGACGACCTCCCATTCTAAAAAAAAATCACTTATAATAAAAACAAAAAAGAGTATGACTCAATTCGAGTCATACTCTTTTTTTTGTTCATCGTGGAGCTGACGGGAGTCGAACCCGTGTCCGAACGAGGAAGCAATACGCTTTCTACATGCTTATCTTCGCCTTCATTTTCGTACGACAGCAAGACCGAAGCCACCAACTGCCGCCTTATCTGCTAAAATCTTATTAGCCGTGCACAGCCACAACTAACCAGCCCCGAATTAATAGCACCTCTAAACCAGACCGCCTCGGCGCGATGGCATCTGAGAGATGTCTTGTTTCAGCACCTGGTGCCGAAATTAAGCTAATCTACTATACTTCGATTAAGCAGCAAGAGCGTAAGTATTTTCGCCAATTATAGTTTACCTGCTAAGATTAAAGTGCGTAACAGACAATGCACTGCATGCTTACATACCTCTTCTACCCGCCGTCAAAACCAAACAGCCCCGATATTCAATTCACAATTCATAATTCACAATTACCATTCGACATTTAATTATGAATTATGAATTATGAATTATGAATTATGAATTATTATTTAGCGTAACTTACCGAACGAGTTTCGCGAATTACAGTAATCTTCACTTGACCCGGATAAGTCATTTCGTCTTGGATACGTTTTGCAATATCGTAAGAGAGTGTTTCCACAGTCTTATCATCCACCTTATCTGCACCCACAATTACGCGAAGTTCACGACCAGCTTGAATAGCATATGTTTTCACAACGCCTGGATAAGAAAGTGCAAGATTTTCAAGGTCATTAAGACGTTTAATATAAGCTTCTACAATTTCGCGACGAGCACCTGGACGAGCGCCAGAAATAGCGTCGCAAACTTGCACGATTGGAGCCAAAAGCGAAGTCATCTCTACCTCATCGTGGTGAGCACCAATAGCATTGCAAACATCTGGTTTTTCTTTATATTTCTCTGCAAGATTCATACCAAGGATTGCGTGTGGCAATTCTGGTTGATCATCTGGTACTTTACCAATATCGTGAAGAAGACCAGCACGTTTCGCTTTTTGTGGATTCAAGCCCAATTCTGCTGCCATAATAGCACAAAGATTGGCTGTTTCGCGAGCGTGTTGAAGAAGATTTTGACCGTAAGACGAACGATATTTCATTTTACCAACAAGACGAATAAGTTCAGGGTGAAGACCATGAATACCGAGGTCAATAGTTGTACGTTTACCAATTTCAACAATCTCTTCTTCCACTTGTTTGCGAGTTTTAGCCACTACCTCTTCAATGCGAGCAGGGTGGATACGACCATCAACAACAAGTTGGTGAAGGGCAAGACGAGCAATTTCACGACGAACTGGGGCAAAACCCGAAAGCACAATAGCCTCTGGAGTATCGTCAACAATAATTTCAACACCAGTTGCAGCTTCAAGAGCACGAATATTACGACCTTCACGACCGATAATACGACCTTTAACTTCGTCGCTTTCGATATTAAACACAGTCACCGAGTTTTCAATAGCAGTCTCAGTAGCAACGCGTTGGATAGTTTGCACAATAATACGCTTAGCCTCTTTGTTTGCAGTAAGCTTAGCATCCTCCATCATTTCATTAACATAAGCCATTGCTTCTGTTTTAGCCTCATCCTTAATAGAGTCAATAAGTTGAGTCTTAGCTTCTTCCACCGAAAGTCCAGCAATAGCCGAAAGTTTTTCAGTAGCCTCTACTTGAAGTTTATCAAGTTCTACTTGTTTTGCATCAACAACAGTAAGTTGTTTTTCAAGATTTTCACGGATAGCATCAACCTCACTGTTTTTGCGGTCCAACTCCTTTTGTTTTTGATTTACCTGTTGTTCTTTTTGTTGAGCACGATTCTCGATTTGTTGAGCACGATTCTCTGATTGTTGTATTTTAGAGTTACGTTCAGCTACCTCTTTCTCGAATTCGGCTTTCATGTTAAGAAATTTCTCTTTAGCCTCAAGGAGTTTATTGCGTTTAAGGGTCTCTCCTTGATCTTCAGCATCTTTAAGTTTGCGAGCCACTTTGCCTTTCATAGAAGCATTTACGCCAAAATATCCAGCTATGCCACCTACGACAAGTCCAGCAACTGCAAGAATAATTGAAAGTGTCATGGTTAATGATTTGTTATTAGTGATTAATTATTAGTTAAATAAAAAAAACGCACTCTTTACATAAAAAAATAAATGTAAAAAATGCGTGATACGATATATACAGAAGTGTGCGCAATGCACCTTAATATATTTTTCAATCAATATTGCCAAATTCTTGTTCTATCAACAACGAAAGTTCGTCCATTATTGACTTAGGGGCAGTATGCTGTTGAGTTTCAAGCGTCACGGCTTCTACAGCCATTTCATATGCCACCATTGACAAAATATCTGGATAAGGCAAACTAAACTTGCTATTATAGACAGAGATACGCTCATTCAAAATCTTTGCAGCTTTGCGGTACACTTCCTCCTTATCTTCAGGGATAGACAATTTAGTTGTAAATCCATTGATTTTGATAGTGATGACGCGTTCTTTATCCATTTTGCGTTAATCTATTTCGTTCAGTAGCCCTAAACATTTATCTATATCACGCACCAATTGAGCTATTCGAGCATCAGCCTCACGCTTGCTTTTTTCATCCCATCCGTAAGCCTTTGCCAACTTCAATCGGTCATAATTTGCATTCAACTCTACTATTTTCGCCTGAGCTTCGTTCAATTCTTTTTGCTTTAGTGCCAAATCTTCTTTGAGTTTACCATTCTCTTCTCTGAGTTTTCGGCAATTCTCAATAAGCATAATCACCTGACTTTCAAGCTTATTAGCACCATCTATTTTTTTATCGCTCATAGTAGAATCAAAACTTTCACAAAATTACAACTTTTTATCGACATTACCAAATTTTTCAAGGTCTTTTTTCAAACAAAAAATATCAATTACTCCTTACTTCCTCCCCCACCACCAAACAGCAACCTATTCCTAAAAAAAAGCCCACCACCCATCTCACTCAACAAAAAAAAAGGAGACTGTGTAAAATATAAATTTCAACACAGTCTCTCTACATATGTTTATTAGCCACCTAAGCTAAAAACAACATCTATCATTTCTTTTCCACTTTCGATTGTGGCTTAGCAATAGCATCTCTCATTTGAGTATCAGCCTCCATATTTTTCATACGGTAATAATCCATAATACCAAGATTACCATTACGGAATGCTTCAGCCATAGCGCGTGGCACTTCGGCTTCGGCTTCGATTACCAATGCCTTAGCCTCTTGTGCTTTAGCCTTCATCTCTTGTTCAAGAGCAATTGCCATCGCACGACGCTCTTCAGCACGCGCTTGAGCAATATTTTTGTCTGCCTCTGCTTGGTCGATTTGAAGCGCTGCACCAATGTTTTTACCCACATCCACGTCGGCAATATCAATCGACAAGATTTCAAACGCAGTACCAGCATCAAGACCTTTACTCAACACCAATTTAGAGATAGAATCTGGATTTTCAAGCACTTGTTTGTGAGTTTCACAACTACCGATTGACGACACAATACCCTCGCCCACACGAGCAAGAATTGTATCCTCACCAGCACCACCCACCAACTGACGGATATTAGCACGCACCGTTACACGCGCTTTTGCCAAAAGCTGAATACCATCTTTTGCTACAGACGAAACCACTGGCGAATCAATCACTTTTGGGTTAACTGACATTTGCACTGCTTCGAATACATCACGACCAGCAAGGTCAATAGCTGTTGCTGTTTTGAACGAAAGTTCAATATTTGCTTTTGCTGCCGACACCAATGCATGCACAACACGCACCACATGACCACCAGCCAAATAGTGAGCCTCAAGGTCATCACGCGTAATATCAACCAAACCCGCCTTGTGGGCCTCAATCATTGCGTTGACAATAATCGAAGGTGTCACCTTACGAAGACGCATCATAAACAACTGTATGAGCGAAATTTTCACGCCCGATACTCTGGCTGTAAGCCACAAACCGAAAGGCACGTAAAAGAAAAAGATACACAATAGTATCACTACTAATACGATACCTGCAATTGTCAAAATTGTCATAATCAAAAAAAAATTAGTTATTCAATAGTATTTATTTAGGTTCTACAACAAGCACATTACCCTCTATGGCTACCACCACAACATCAGCACCTCCATCCAAAAATCCATTACGCACCTTAGCTTCATAATCATCGCCATTCACCATCACCTTTCCCATCGGAGCCAAGCGCGACAACGTACGTCCACTATCACCCACCACCACATTCGCCATATTATAGAGATTATCCGATTCCAACTCTTTATTCAAAGCAATCTTATCCAATGGTTTGCCTTTTATAAAATAGACCACAGCAGCCAACAATACCATTGCCGACACCGCCACAACAATCCATCCTGCGGTCTCACTTATTTTAGCAAAAGCATACCAAATACCAGCTCCTGTAAACAATGTTCCAACTATGCCTCCTATTGATACTCCTGGCAAAAAGAATATTTCAAGAATAAAAAAAGCTATTCCCAAAACAACAAACGTAACAACCAAAATTATATCCATATCATACTAAGTATTAAAGTTACAAAGTCAAAGCCTTCAATTCTTCTCTACGTATCTGCAACATATATTCATCAAACAACTTTTTATACTTGCGTACCTCTTTCTCCAATTCCAATATTTCCACGCGCAACGCATTCTTATCATCTTCGCTCTCCGCAAAGAAAAACTCCCGACGCTTACCCTCCAACAATCGCTCTAATGTCAACAATCGCTTATCCACATCTTGAGATTCAACATATAGCGCCTTAGCATCTTCGCTCACAAACTGAGCCATCTGAGTGTAAACAATTCCATCATTTACAAAAAAGTCTATTTCTGTTGCCGTTTTTTCGTTCACTTCATCATCTTCCGAATCCTCCTCCACAGCCAAATTCGCCTTACTATAAATTCTCAACTGCGCCGCTCTACGTTTATACTCATCATCCTCCGTTTTTATCAATTTCTTTTCTCTATTTGGCACAAATTCATATACCACCACAGTATCCTCATGCTGAAATCTATCAGTTGCAAACCAACCTATATGCGCCATCTCATCAAACACATAGAAATAATCATTCGCAGGAGAATTAAACGGCATACCAATATTCACAGGAGTTGAATAATCCTCAATTGTACTATTATATCGAGTCAAAAATATATCATACCCACCCAACGAATTATGCCCTTTCGAGGCGAAATACAACGTAACCCCATCAGGCAATTCAAAAGGATAATTCTCATCCTCCTGCGTATTCAACACAACCGACAAATTCGACGCCTCGCTCCATCCTTCCACCAAACGATACGCTGTATTCAAATCCAACTGCACACTATCACTCTTATCCGCAAATATCATTTTATCGCTTCGCCCAGTGTAATAAGCCAACTGCAACGGTCCATTCTGTTCATCTCTATCCTTGTTATACCAACCCAACTTTCCCAACTCACGAGGCAATCTATATGCCATCAACAATTGCGACTTATGCACTTTAACACTATCTACCACAGCCACATCCTCCACTCGTTCCAACATACTCGCGCCAAGATTCATCACCTCAAGTCTGTCATTATAAATCTTCAACAAACTATCTTGTCCTTCTCCCAATGTCGCGATATAAGCCGAAAGCGCAGCCGAAGCTTCACTAAATCTATACTCTTCAAAATATATCTCTGCCAAGAATATATTAGCTTTCTCAACACCTTTTTCCAACGCTTTCTTAAACAATTTCTGAGCCTCATCCATTCGTCCCAACTCATACAAACAACGCGCCGCCTGATATCTCAACACATAATCTCTCGTATGACTACTCATCAAACTCGAATACACCTTATATGCCTCTTCATAACGTTTCTCATTAAACAACCTCTCACCTTCACTTCGTGTCTGCGCACCCACTTCCACACTCATTGCACAACACACTATGCCCAATAAAAACAAATATATCTTCTTCATTTTTAACTGTTATTTTCTCTAAAACAAATAAGTTGCCCCATCACTCGCAGCAAACGTATTCTCAAACACAGCACGCGCCTCATCCAAAAACACCTTGCTATCTGTATATCGAGCCGAATAATGTCCTATTATCAATTGTTTAACTTCTGCCTTCTTGGCCAATGTAGCCGCTTGTTCTGCGCTACTATGCAA
>JAZLEE010000071.1:0-5140 GCA_045615085.1 Candidatus Aphodosoma sp.
CAAAACACTACGATAAAGAATGTGCACTATTGGGTGGATTTTCTAAATCAACCAACAGCTATGCAATCGGGGTGGACTACTCTTGCGCGCAAATTCGACACTGCTGTGGTATATCTCAAGATAGTCCCTACGGCGCCAGGCTACTACACTGCTCGCTTCGAGGTGATAACCGAAACCCCTACCGCACTGAGCGAACAAGAGTTGCTCAACGGATATATGCATCGCCTCGAACGCGATATTCAAGAGAGGCCAGAATATTGGCTTTGGTCACACAAAAGGTGGAAACACAAAAAGAGTGAGAAGTGAGAAATTAGAAATTATGAATTATAAATTAAATAAAACCGCTGTTGTTATACTTAACTATAATGGCGTTAAGTTGATGCAAAAGTATTTGCCTACGGTGATTGAGAATACCGCTGGGGCTGAGATTATTGTGGCTGACAATGGGTCGACCGATGGGTCGGTGGAATGGTTGCGAGAGGTGCACCCTACGCTACGCCTCATTGCTCTCGACAAAAACTATGGTTTTGCCGATGGCTACAACATGGCACTCAAAGAGGTTGAGGCAGAATATTACGTGCTGCTCAACTCCGATATTCGCACTCCTGAGGGATGGTTAGAGCCACTTATCGACTATATGCAATCACATCAAGAATGTGCAGCATGTCAGCCTAAAATACGCTCGGAGCATGAACCTGAGAAGTTTGAATATGCTGGTGCTGCAGGTGGATTCATCGATGCATATGGCTACCCATTCTGTCGTGGTCGTGTGATGAGCAACGTAGAGACCGACAACGGACAATACGACACCACACAAGAAATATTTTGGGCAACAGGCGCATGCCTCGTTATCCGCAGCAAAGAGTATTGGGATGCAGGCGGATTGGACGGACGCTTCTTCGCCCATCAGGAGGAAATCGACCTCTGCTGGCGATTGAAGGCACGTGGCAAATCCATCGTATGTGTGCCACAATCGGCTGTGTTCCACGTAGGTGGAGGCTCGTTGGGCTACGAATCGCCATTCAAAACACGCCTCAACTTCCGCAACAATGCCCTATTGCTCTACAAAAACCTAAGCAGCGACCGCTATTGGTGGACCTACCTATTCCGCCTCGGGCTCGACTGGGTAGCAGCATTGCAGATGCTCGCACAAGGCAAACCTCGCAACGCATGGGCAGTGGTAGAGGCGCAAATCGAATTCATCAAGCTATTCCGTGGCTTCAAAGCCGACCGCAAAAAGAATCTTTCACTCACAAAAGAAAAAAAACCTTCGGGTCTATTAAACTTTTGGCTAATTTGGCAAGTCTATATCAACAAAAAGCAAAAATATTCAGATTTCTAAAAAAAAGTTACCAATTTAGAGATACCATATTACTTTTTTTTGTAACTTTGCAGTTAAAGTAATTCATAATGCACAAAGCATAATTCACAATTAGAATTACTACTAACCATATAATTTACTGCATCTTATATTGTAAAAAACGACAAAAACAAATTATTCAATAAACTAAAAAATTAAATATTTAAGAAAATGAAAAAGCTTTTATTATTTGCAGTTGCCATTTTCATGGCATTTAGCGTAGCAGCTCAAGACAAACAAGTAGCAGCTCAAGACAAACAAGTAGTTGAATTCACAGAAAAAACTTACGATTTCGGTACAATCAGAGAAGAAGATGGCCGCGTGACACACGTATTCACATTCAAAAACATCTCTGAAGGCGCAATTACAATCAAAAACGTACGTGCATCTTGCGGTTGTACAACTCCAGCATGGAGTCGCGAACCTATCGCACCACAAGGCGAAGCACAAATCACAGTAACATACAACGCATCTGGTCGTCCAGGAGCATTCCACAAATCAGTGACAGTGACACTTAGCGATGGCACACAAGACTTCACACAAGTGCTCTTCATCAAAGGTAAAGTAACACCAAAACAAGTTGCCCCTGTAGCTGAAGAAAACACAACTGCTGCTCCTGTAGTTCAACAATAATTTATTTTATACTCACGAGACACTATGAGGTCGGGCATGTCGGACAAGTACAGGCATGTCTGACCTCTTTTGCTAAATAAATACAAATCTAACTACACGTTACTAGCTACTCACTACTCAAAATCTAAAACTATGCACATCGAAAATAGCGAAGAATACAAAGGCCTCGCAGTCAATCAAGGCGTAGAGCAACCACCTATCGTCAATCCATACCTCACTCGTCGTGTAAAACGTCGTCAACTCTCGGTGAACGACTATGTAGAAGGTATCCTTGCTGGCAATCGTTCGATTCTCAGTCAAGCAGTTACATTGGTCGAAAGCCTTCTACCAGAGCATCACACCATAGCACAAGAGGTGATTGAAAAATGTCTTCCACATGCAGGCAAATCAATCCGTCTCGGCATCACAGGTGTGCCAGGTGCAGGTAAGAGTACGTTCATCGAAGCCCTCGGTACATACCTCTGCAAAGAGCAAAACCACAAACTTGCAGTGTTGGCAATCGACCCAAGTTCCGAACGCTCGAAAGGTTCGATTCTTGGCGACAAGACCCGTATGGAAGAACTCTCTATTGCCGAAAATGCCTTTATTCGCCCTTCACCATCGGCGGGTTCGCTTGGTGGTGTAGCACGCAAAACTCGCGAGAGCATCATCCTCTGCGAGGCAGCAGGATTCGACACTATCTTCGTTGAAACAGTAGGTGTTGGTCAATCCGAAACAGCTATGCACTCGATGGTCGATTTCTTCCTTCTCATCCAACTTGCCGGCACTGGTGATGAACTACAAGGCATCAAACGCGGTATTATGGAGATGGCAGATGGTATCACTATCAACAAATGCGATGGCAACAACATCGAGAAAGCACAATTGGCTAAACGTCAGTTCCAAAACGCACTCCACCTATTCCCAATGCCTGAGTCGGGTTGGGCACCACAAGTGACCACTTGTTCGGCATTCGAGCATATCAACATCCCTGAGGTGTGGAAAATGGTGACTGACTATGTGGCATTTACCAACAAAAATGGCTACTTCGACTATCGTCGTAACCAACAAAGCAAATATTGGATGTACGAAACAATCGACGAATACCTTCGCACAAGTTTCTACAACAACCCTACTATCGAGACATTGCTCAAGCAATACGAAACAATGGTCAATAGCAACGAAATGACCTCGTTTGCAGCAGCACACAAATTGCTCGATACATACAACAACCTAAAATAATATGCTTCAAATAATCAAGCGCGAGAAATATATTCTAATCCTATTTGCTATGGTGTTTATCATAGCAATAGGATTTTTGCTTGTGTATGGTAAGATAGAGTCACATATGATGTTCAATGCTTACCACACCCCGTGGCTTGATGCATTCTTCAAATATTTCACGCACATAGGCGGTTGGATTCCGTTCATCGTGGCAGGGATACTACTCTTCATTCGTTGGCGCATCACGGCTGTGATACTCCTTGCGCAACTCTTTGCCACACTGATTACTACCCCACTCAAACACATCATCCGTGCACCACGTCCATCGGTCGTACTATCCAGATTGGGCATCAACTACCCCATAGTCGAAGGAGTTGATTTGCACACCTCACTCAGTTTCCCATCGGGACACACCTCTGCGGCATTTGCCTTCTGCGTCGTATTAGCCCTCTTTTGTCCGAAGATATGGCAAAAAACACTCTTTCTCATGCTTGCCGTAATGGGCGGATACTCACGCATTTACCTGTCGCAACACTTCATTCAAGACGTGCTCGCTGGCTCAGTCATCGGACTGTGCTCGGCATACGCAGGATATATAATACTCAGAAAATATATACATACGAATAACTGAATCTGATTTTTATCTCAAAACGCAAATTACCATTAATTAGTCGTGAATAAATTGATGAATAATTCGCGCGAATTTAAGTTCAAAAGAAACCTCTGTTAAAACAAAAATATTATGGCTAAAAAGAAAAATCCATCATCACCCCTAACCTCAAAACAAAAGCGTACGTTTCTCATAGCATTTTGGGGTGTAGTTTTGGCTGGCATATTGTCGGTTACACTCATTTTTGTGCTCATTGCTAATGGTGCAATAGGCTATTTGCCACCACTTGAGGAGTTGCAAAACCCTAAAAACAAATTTGCCTCTGAGATTATTTCGTCGGATGGCGAGCGTATTGGCACATTCTTTACAGCCAAAGACAACCGTATTTTCACCACCTACAACGAGATATCGCCTAACGTGATTAACGCGCTGATTGCCACCGAAGATGCTCGTTTCCATTCGCATTCGGGTATCGACGGCGAGGCGTTGTTGCGCGTGCTCATCAAACGCGGCATCCTCCAACAATCGGGCGCAGGGGGTGGTTCGACCATCACTCAACAATTGGCTAAACAGCTCTACTCGCCTACTGCCAGCAACATTTTCGAACGTGCATTGCAAAAACCTATCGAATGGGTAATTGCGATAAAACTCGAAAAACTCTACACCAAAGAAGAGATTATCACCATGTATCTCAATAAGTTCGACTTCCTCAACAATGCCGTAGGTATCGAAACAGCCGCGCGTGTCTATTTTGGTGTCGAACCTATAGACCTCAACATCGAACAGGCAGCCACACTCGTGGGTATGTGTAAAAACCCATCGCTATTCAATCCAGCATCAGAACGTCGTCGCCCTAAATGTCAAGAGCGTCGCAACGTGGTGCTCGGTCAAATGCTCAAGGCCGACCTTATCTCCGAAGCCGAATTCGATTCGCTCAAACAATTGCCTATTGTGCTTGATTATCATCGCGTTGACCACAAACTCGGTATTGCGCCATACTTCCGCGAATACCTTCGCAAAACCCTTCAAGCCAAAGAGCCTAAACGCAAAAACTACGCCTCTTGGCAACTCAAACCCTACGGACAATACTATCTCGACTCGCTCGAATGGGAACGCAATCCTCTCTATGGTTGGATTGAGAAAAACCCTAAAAGCGATGGCACGAAATACGACATCTATCACGATGGTCTAAAAATCTACACCACTATCGACTCGCGCATGCAACGCTATGCCGAAAAGGCTGTAAATGACCATTTTGTGGACATGCAAGCCAAGTTCATGAAGACGCTCAAGCACAAAAAAAATCCGCCTTTTGCCAACAATACAACGCAAGA
>JAZLEE010000072.1:0-1700 GCA_045615085.1 Candidatus Aphodosoma sp.
GCGCCATAACGATTTTGATAATCAAGTTCTACTTTAACAGGTCCAAAATTGAATTGATTACCAAGCGAGATGTAGTTGATAAAACGACCTGGTTGATATTCGAAGAAGTTAACCGAATATAGAGCATTAAATACTCCATAGCTACCATTCCATTGGAATGTATAACTATAAAGATCGCCAAGATCAAGTGAATTAGCGAATGGAGAATTGTTGATTTGGAAAAGGATGTTATTGCGACCATCATTGGTGATATATTTACCCATCACACCAAATTGGAAACAGCCGACGCGACCACCCCAACCTGACCACATATAAACATCAAGTGGATTGTAGTCAAACTCATAAGAACCGTAGAACACAAGCATTTTACCTGCTGTGATTTCCCAGTTTTTATTAGGACGATAAGTGAGATTTGCCCAGTCAGTAGCATTAAATACACCACGCCAAGTGCCATCGTGATTAGGGTGAATCATGCGATAACGCAAAGAGTATGAGAATTTAGGGCTAATGTTACCATCGAGCATAAACATGAGGTAACGACCATTGAAATTAGATGCATAACCTGGTTTAGCATCAGCATTATGAGTAAAAGAAGATTGCCAGTCGAAACGAGCATCGAATTTGATAGTAAGAGGTTGCAAATTCTTTTTAGGTTCGACCACTTCGGCAGTCAACACAGAATCGGTTACTGCAGTTTTTGCTTCGAGAGCAGAGATTTGAGCTTCGAGACGAGCCACTTTTTCCTCAAGAGTCTCTGCCTTCAAATTAATGCACAATGCGCTACATACAGCACACAATACAAATAGTAATGTTTTTTTCATAAATTATTTAGTTAGATTATATTACTTTTGGAGTTCGTCAGCTGGGACAATTTTGAAGAGTTTGTCGTTACGACGAACAACATCTTTAGTCTTAATGCTGAAGTATGTACCTTTTTCTACAGTTTCGACTGGTTTGAGGTCGACACGCACCTCTTCTACTACATCTTCGTATGCTCCTGTAGTTTCGCCAGTTACGAGGATTTCGTCGCCAACAGAGAGCGATTGTGCTTCGAGAAGGAATTCTGCCACACCGATTTTTTGGAAGAAATTGGTACATTTACCGATATACACCTTTTTGTGTGTCGCTTTTGAACCATAATTGTGGCTCCACTCGCCAAGGCGTTGACCAAGATAGTAACCATCCCAGAAACCACGATTGAATACCTTAGCAAGGCGCACATCCCAATCAGCCACTTTCTCATCGGTGAAAGTATTGCTAAGATGAGCCTCAATCGCCTCGTTGTAGCATGAAACTACAGCCTTCACATACTCGGCACCACGCGCACGACCTTCGATTTTGAACACACGCACACCCGAATCCATCATCTTATTCATGAAGTGAATTGTTTTGAGGTCTTTAGGCGACATGATATATTTGTTATCTACTGTAAGTTCGATGTCAGAATCCTCATCGTGAACACGATAGGCACGGCGACATACTTGCATACAAGCACCACGATTGGCAGAAGCATTGAGTTCGTGAAGCGATAGATAACATTTGCCCGATACTGCCATACACAATGCACCATGGCAGAACATCTCAATGCGGATGAGTTCGCCATTGCGACCAACAATATTCTCTTCGACAATACGACGATGAATTTCTGCCACTTGGTCCATATTAAGCTCGCGAGCCAACACCACTACATCGGCAAATTG